>NZ_DBHKXY010000063.1:0-56589 GCF_057315495.1 Eikenella sp. | reverse complement strand
TGTTACTTACTGGCAAGGTTCTCTGAAATAGCACCTTTTTTGTTACTTATGCCGAATGGTTATTCATGATTCGCAGCCAGCAATCATCAATAGCATAAGAATGGCCTTGGAGCGCGCAAGGATGTTTATCAGCTATTCGCCTAGCTCAACTAATAAGTAGCCTTTAACCATCCTAATCCACCAAGCCAAACAAAAACCTGCCTCAAAAGAGGCAGGTTTTGCATTGAGAACCAGACTGGCTTAATCAGCCTGGCGGCGAATCACTGCTGGGATTTCGAAATCGTCCAACACAGATTGGTTGGCAAAATCAGAAGCAGCCAAGTTCATAGTGCGGGCAGTGCGGCCGGAGCGGATAACACTGTCAATTTCCGGGAATCCACCATCTGTGCCAGTGGCTTGGGCGGCTTTCACCATACGCAGGTTGCTGCTCTGGCTGTTATCGCCCTGCTCTTTCAAGCCGGTGGCAATGATGGTTACGCGGATTTCGCCTTCCGCCATGGCAGCGTCTTCAGCTGTACCATATTTCAGCTCTGCATCGGGATGAGCATATTCGCTCACTACCGACATGATTTCTTTGTATTCTTTCATGGTCAGGCCGTCGGGGGCGGTGGTGATGTTCACCAATACGCCACGCGCACCTTCCAGCGTTACGTTGTCCAGCAGCGGGCTGGCAATTGCCTGCTCGGTGGCCAAACGGGCACGGTCGATACCTTGTGCGAAACCAGAACCCATCATGGCCATGCCCATGATGCCCATTACGTTGCGTACGTCGGCGAAGTCCAAGTTGATCATACCAGGGCAGGTAATCACTTCGGCAATGCCGGCTACGGCGTTACGCAATACGTTGTCGGCGGCACGGAATGCCTGGCGCACGGTTACATCTTCGCCCAAGGCGGTCATCAATTTGTCGTTCGGAATAACGATGAGTGAGTCTACTTGGTTTTTCAGGGTTTCCAAGCCGTCTTTGGCAATCTGGATGCGTTTACCTTCGTGCTCGAACGGGCGGGTAACCACAGCCACAGTCAGGATACCCAGCTCACGGGCAATCTCGGCCACTACCGGAGCAGCGCCGGTACCGGTGCCGCCGCCCATACCGGTGGTAATGAACAGCATATTGGCGCCTTGAATGGCGTCAGCAATAGTTTCACGGTCTTCCAGAGCGGCATTGCGGCCGGTTTCAGGATTCGCACCGGCACCCAAACCTTTGGTCAAATTAGTACCCAGCTGGATGCGCTTGGGCGCTTTGCTGCCCTGCAAAGATTGGGCATCGGTGTTGGCACTAATAAACTCAACGCCTTGCACCGTGTTGTCTATCATATTGTTAATAGCATTACAGCCACCGCCACCAATACCGATAACTTTAATGACTGCCGGACTGGCTGCGGATTCGACAACATCATAAACCAACTGCATTTAACACTCCTTTTGCGCCCCGGAAGGCTACCTGAAAAATGAAATCGCCCGTATTATAAAGGTTTGAACGGATTTTGTGTGCAAGAATAAGCAAAAAGCTTAGAAATTGTTTTTCAGCCACTCTTTGAGGCGGTAGAAAACAGAATCTCCCTCTGCAGCCTGTCGCACGGTGTTATGCGTGCCATGTTGGCTGCTGTATTCGGCAGCGGTTTGCAGGAGGCCGATGGCGGTGGCGTAGCGCGGGTTACGGATGCGTTCCGACAAACCGCCCATTTCCTTCGGCACACCGACGCGGGCGGGCAGGTTGAATACGTCTTCGGCCAGTTCCACCACACCGGAAAGCAAAGAGGCTCCGCCGGTGAGCACCACGCCGGAGGTGAGCACTTCTTCGGGGAAACCGGAACGGTGCAGTTCATTGCGGGTCAGTTCCAAAATTTCTTCCACGCGCGGGCCGATAACGCTGGCCAACACACGGCGTGAAATCTGGCGCGGGCTGCGGTCGCCCACGCTGGGCACTTCAATCATTTCATCCAAGCCATCGCCGGTAGCCAAGGCCACGCCATGGTTGATTTTGATGTATTCGGCGGCGTTGTAAGGGGTACGCAGGGCTTGCGCCAAATCGCGGGTAATCAAATCGCCGGCCACCGGGATTACCGCAGTGTGTCGGATTGCGCCGTTGGTGTACACGGCGATATCGGTCGTGCCGCCGCCGATATCGATGACGCACACGCCCAGTTCTTTCTCGTCTTCAGTCAACACGGCACGGCCGCTGGCCAAGGGCTGCAGAATCATATTGTCGATGTGCAGGCCGCAGCGTTCGATACATTTTTGAATGTTCTGCATGGCAGTAACCGCACCGGTTACGATATGAATGCGCGTATCCAGACGCACACCGCTCATGCCGATAGGCTCGCGCACGCCGGGCTGGTTATCAATGATGTATTCCTGCACCACGGTGTGCAGAATCTGGTGATCCGGCGGAATATTTACAGCTTTAGCGGTTTCGATGGCACGGTCGATGTCGGCCTGCGTTACTTCGCCTTCCTTGATTTTCACCACGCCTTGCGAATTCATACTGCGGATGTGGTTGCCGGCAATGCCAGTTACCACGCTGCCGATTTGGCAATCGGCCATCAGCTGGGCTTCTTCCATAGCCTGGGTAATGGCTTGGGCGGTGGCATCAATATTGGTTACCATGCCGGCTTTCAAGCCGTGTGACGGCGCTTGGCCAAAGCCGATGATGTGGATTTCTTTGTCGTCTTGCACTTCGCCGATTAAAACGATGGTTTTCGAGGTGCCGATGTCCAGCGCGCCCACCAATTGTTTGTTGTTTGACATAACTCTGTCTCGCTTATTGTTAAAATGGTTGTTTATAGCTAAAGCTCTCATCTTCCTACTGCGTTGGCTCGTCTTGCCGTACCAGTTGTACTGTCTGCAACTTGCCGTCGTGTAGAAAAATCACTGCTTCAGTCATGCCCGCCCGATTGCGGTTGTTGGTTGTTGTTATCTTCATTTGCCGCGCCCTGTTTGTAGCGCACGGCAAAGCCATCTTTATAGCGCAAATCCACGTATTGTACGTCGGCTGCGCGTTCTTTCAAGATTTCGTGCCATGCCTGCACAAAGCGGCGCAAACGATCTTGCGCGTCGACGCGGCCAAGATGCAGCCGGATGCCGTTCTCCAAAGCCAGCTCCCGCGAGGAGCGCGAGCTGTAGTCCATACGGCTGATTTTCAGATTAGTCGGCGCCAAGATGGCTTGGAACTCAATAAATTCCTCCACCATAATTTTACGCATTCCGGGCGTACCTGCAAATACGGGAAAGTTTTCATCGGTAGGCGCATCGAAGCCTTTGCCTTCGCTATCCACCAGCCCGCCGCCTTCCCAGCGCGCCACCGGCTGCCGCTCTTCCACCCGGATTTGCACCGTATCCGGCCAGATTCGGCGCACTTCCACCTTAGCCACCCAAGGCAGCGTTTCAAACGCCTGCCGTGCTTCGTTCAAATCGGCTTTAAATATATTGCCGCGGATGTGGCGGTGGGCGGTTTGTTGCAGTTGCGTGGCACTTAAGCGATGCAGTTCGCCGTCAATCTTCACCAGCTTTACCGGGAAATACGGCGAATTCATCATCCACATCACCGCTGCCACAATCAGGCCGACAGCAGCCAAAAGATAGAGGCTGCTGTTGATGCGTTTGAGCGCGCCGGCGTTATCCCAAAGTCGCATGGCTCAATACTTCAACGCATAAATCGGCAAAATCCAAGCCGGTTTGCGCGGCGGCTTTCGGCACCAGGCTGTGGCTGGTCATACCGGGCACGGTGTTGATTTCCAACAAATAAAGCTTTCCGCTTTGGCTGCGCAGGAAATCCACCCGGCCCCAGCCGCGCCCGCCGATGGCTTCAAAACCAGCTTTGGCCAGGCGGCGGATTTCGGCCTCACCAGCTGCATCCAAATCGCTGGGGCATTGGTATACCGTGTCGTCGCGGAAATACTTGGCGTCGTAATCGTAAAACTCGGTGGCCGGGATGATGTGGATACTGGGCAGTGCCTGTTGGCCGAGCACGGCGCAGGTGTATTCGCCGCCGTCGATAAAGCGTTCGGCGATGATTTCGCCGTGCAGATGGCGTTCGCGCAACTCGCGATACACTTTGGGCAGTTCGCCCGCCTGCTTCACTTTCACCACGCCCACGCTGCTGCCTTCGGCGGCAGGCTTCACAAACATCGGCAGGCCAAGCTCCGCTTCCACAGCGGCAAAATCCGTATCATCGTGCAACACGGCAAAATCGGGCACAGGCAGGCCGAGCGCCTGCCAAATCAGTTTGCAGCGGTATTTGTCCATGCCCAGTGCGGAGGCGGCCATGCCACAGCCGGTATAGGGGATGCCGATGGAGTCGAGTAGCGCCTGCACGGTGCCATCTTCGCCATAAGTGCCGTGCAGCACATTGAAGGCTACCTGAAAACCCTGCGCTTTCAATTGCAGGATGTCTTGTTCTTTCGGGTCGAACCGGTGGGCATCGATGCCTCGGCTCTGCAAGGCGGCCAATACGGCCGCGCCGCTGTCGAGCGACACTTCGCGCTCACTGGAAAATCCGCCGTTCAATACGGCCACTTTGCCAAACTGCTTGTTCATTTGCTTTACTTCTTTCTTGCTTCTACTTTCAGGTAGCCTCATCAAACGCCCGTCTGAAAGGCTACCTGAAAACTTAAAACCGGTAATGCCGCCAGCTCGGGTCGTATTCGCATATGGCCTGCGGCTTGAGTTCGGCAAACTGTTCACACAGTGCCTGTGCTTTCTCCATAAGGCGCTCCGGCTCGCCGGTGGCGGCAAATATGGTGCGCTCGCCCCGCGTGAGATTGGTGACGGCAATCGTGCCGATGCCTTGTTGCCGGTGACAGGCTTCGGCATCGAATTCGTCTTGCAGCCGGTAGGCCGCCATCAGTGCGTCTTCGCCGTTGATTTCGCAGCGTACGGAAACGCACCAGCCCATATCTGCCCGGCCGAGCAGGCTGTTGGCCGACTCGTTGCGCAGCAGCACCAGGCCATCTTGTTCGTTTTCTTCATCTTCATCGCGCTGATAGGCGGTATACTGCCATTCCGGCTCGGGATAGAGCGCATCGCGCCCCAAGGCTTTCCATACTTCGTCTATTTTTTCAGGTAGCCTGTGCAGCGGCACGGCTTCCGGCGGCATAGTATCCACAAAACCCAGTGCGCCCACTTTCACCACCGCGTCCCACTCGCCCAACACATGGTCGAGCATAATCAGCGCCAGCCGCTGCGCGGTTTCCAAATCTTCTGCCTTGGGCGGCTTGGCAAAAGCCACGTCCAGCGCGGGCAGGCCGCGCCATTCTCCGCAGCGCGCCAAAATATCCGCCGCCTGCATTTCCACGCCGCCCATGCGGATGGCAAACTGCTCGGGCGAGCCCAGCCGTTGGCGGAAACACAGCACCGAACGCTCGGTGGATTCCGCCGCTGTGGCAATCAGCGCCAACACTTGCGGGAAGTGTTCCAAATCGCCGTTGGCGCTGAATACCAGCGCTCCGTCAGCCGGCGGTCCTTCCAATTCTACCACCACGCCTGGGCAGTATTCGTGCAGCAGGTTGTTGGCCTCGGTAACGAAGGCCACCGGGTCTTCCAGCGCTGCGAGCCGCGCCTCTTCGCGCCGCCACACCGTCCAAAAACAATGGGCATTATCTTGCCATTCGCTCAAGCTGTGCCGCCCGGCGGCTTCGTTGGTATCTGATTTCGTCATCTTTTATCCTTGCAAGCGGTAATGCCGCCATGATGGGTCGAACACACAGTTGGCCTGCGCGTCCAGCCGCTCGTAGCGTGCGGTGATTTCCCGCACCTTTTCCCACAATCCTTCCGGCTCGGCCACCATGGCAAAGGCGGTGTATTCGCCTTTTTCCGCATCGGCCAGCATAGCAGTCAGGATGCCTTGCTCATGCTGCCCGACGCAGCCGGAAAACTCGTGTGCCAGTTCCTGCGCCAGAGCCTGGCTCATGTCATCATACACTTCGCAGCGCACGCTCAAACACCAGGCCAAATCAGCGCGCCCCAGCAGCGAAGCAGCCGATTCGTTACGCACCAAAATTTTGGCTGGCTCGCCATCATCGTTTTCCGAGCCATACACACGGAATTCTGCCTCGCCGCTCGGATACACACCGTTGTGCCCCAGCTGGGCGCGCCACAACTGATCAAAGGCAGCAGGCAGCTCGGCCAGCGGCAACGCGCCCCGAGGCGGCTGCTCCACCAGCTCCACATAGCCGGTTTTCACGTTTAAATCCCACTGCCCCAAAGCCTGCGCCAAGAGCAACCACACCGCCAGCCGGCGGTCGTCGGCATCGGTGCCGGCGGGATTATCGTTCACAAACACCCGCAAATGCACCAAACCATCACTACCGGGCGCACAGGCTACCTGAAACTGACTGCCGGAAAGCTGCGTTTTGCCAAAACCGGCCTTGCGCTGCGGCAGTTCCGCAGCCCGGCAGCGCCGCAGCAAGGCCTGCACACCGAATGGCAAGCCCGGCGGTGCGGCCTCCGCCAGCAACACCGCATCGGCCATCGGCTCCAGCCGGCCCCCGCTGCTGAAGGCTACCTGAAACTTAGCACCGGCATCAACGACATAATCCGACACCGCCTGCAAAAACACGCCAGGAAAATAGTGATGCAGCAGATAGTTGCCGCTGTTCACCAACGCCACGCAACCCCCGCTGGCCTGCCAAGGCTGCTCCCACTGCCAGCTTTGCCAAAAAGCAGCGGCACGCTGCCGCGCCTCTTGGCGGCGTTTCAGGAAATCATCCATGCGCGGCTAAATCCCGCAAAGCCTGCGGCACTTTGTTGATGCTGCCTGCGCCCATATTCAGCAACAGGTCGCCGTCTTGCAGCATATTGAGCAGGGTGGCGGGCATATCGGCCACGTCGGCGCAGTAAATCGGCTCCAGCTTGCCGGCCACGCGCAGGGCACGGGTGAGGGCGCGGCTGTCGGCAGCCACAATCGGCTCTTCACCGGCGGCGTATACATCGGTCAGCACTACTGCGTCGGCAGTGTTCAACACGCGCACGAAGTCTTCAAACAAATCGCGGGTGCGGGTGTAGCGGTGCGGCTGGAATGCCAATACCAGGCGGCGTTCTGGATAGGCGCCGCGGGCAGCGGAGAGCGTAGCAGCCATTTCCACCGGATGGTGGCCGTAGTCATCAACCACCAAGGCACTGCCGCCTTGCGGCAGCTTGATTTCGCCGTAGCTTTGGAAACGCCGTCCCACGCCGCCGAAACCGGCCAACCCACGCTGGATGGCTTCCACGTCCGCGCCGCACTCCAGCGCCACACCGATGGCAGCCAGCGCGTTGAGCACATTGTGCCGCCCCGGTGCGTTCAGCCGCACTTCAAACGGCGCGATTGAGCGTTTGTTCAGGTGCACGGTAAAGCACATCTGCGCGCCTTCGCTGTGCACATTATCGGCGTAAATATCGGCGGTTTCGTCTAAACCATAAGTGACAAACGGTTTCTGAATTTCCGGCAGAATGGCACGCACATGTTCGCTATCAATACACAAAAATGCCTTGCCGTAGAACGGCATACGGTGCACAAATTCCACAAAGGCCTGGTGCAGCTTGTCCACGCTGTGATCGTAGGTGTCCATGTGGTCGGTGTCGATATTGGTTACCACGGTAATCACGGGCGTGAGATACAGGAAAGAGGCGTCTGATTCGTCGGCCTCAGCCACAATATACTGCCCGCCGCCGAGCTTGGCGTTGGTGCCCGCAGCGGTGAGCTTGCCGCCAATCACGAAGGTCGGGTCGAGGCCGGCAGCGGTGAGGATGGAGGCAGTGAGGCTGGTGGTGGTGGTTTTGCCATGCGTGCCGGCAATGGCGATACCTTGGCCGAAGCGCATAATCTCCGCCAGCATCATGGCGCGCGGAATCACCGGAATGCCTGCCTCGCGGGCGGCCAACACTTCCGGATTATCCGGCTTGATGGCGGTGGAAGTAACCACCACGTCCACGCCCTCGATATGCTCTGCCGCATGGCCGTGGAACACTTTGATGCCCATATCGGCCAGCTGGCGCGTTACCGCGCTTTGCGCCTGATCCGAGCCGGATACGTCGAATTCTTTATACAGCACCTCGGCCAGGCCGCACATGCCAGAGCCGCCGATGCCGACGAAATGGATGCGTTTTACTCGTTGCTTCATAGTTATCACTGCTTCCCGGGCAGCCTTTGCAGACAAAACCGCTATTGTATAGCGGATAAACATTTTTCGATACAACGCAGGCAGGAGAAAAATCCATATTGCAGCTGAGGCTACCTGAAAAATAGCTGCCCAGAGCACGGCCTCAGCAAAACCTTTCAGCCATCGGCCATACTAATCATCAAGCATGCATACCAACAGCACATTCAAATTGTTTGGTTTGGCGGCGACTTTTACTTCCCAAGCAAGCGAACATTGAGCTCCCTTTACTGTTTGAGGCTACCTGAAACTTTAAAACCGCTTTTCAGGTAGCCTCAAACCGATCATCTGCCCACTGCCGCCAGTGCCGCTTCCGCCACCTTGGCCGCACTATCCGGCTTGGCCATTCGGCGGGCATTTTGCGCCCATTGGCGGCAAGTATCGCGATTGAGGCCGCCCAACACCGAAGCCAGTTTCTCAGCAGTCAATTCGCTCTGCGGCAAGAGCAGCCCGGCCTCGCCGGCGGCCACGAAACGGGCGTTGGCGGTTTGGTGGTCGTCCACCGCATAGGGGTAGGGCACGAGCAATGCGCCCACGCCGGCAGCCGCCAACTCGGCAATGGTAAGCGCGCCGGAGCGGCACACCACCAAATCTGCCACGCCGTAAGCTGCGGCCATATCATCAATAAATTCGCTACATTCAGCCTGCACACCGGCTTCGGCATAGCGCTGGCGCAAGCCTTCCAGCTTGCCGCGCCCGCTTTGGTGGCGCACTTGGGGGCGTTGCTCGGCAGGCAGCAGGGCCAGCGCTTCGGGCAGCAGACGGTTGAGAATATCCGCGCCCAAACTGCCGCCGGTAACCAGCAGCTTCAGGCTACCTGAACGCTCAGCAAACCGCTCTTGCGGCGCGGGCAATGCGGCAATATCGGCGCGCACGGGATTGCCCACCAGCCCGTTTTCATCGCTAAACGCCTTGGGGAAGGCATACAGCACGCGGCTGGCCAACTTGGCCAAAATCCGGTTGGAAAGCCCGGCCACGGCGTTTTGCTCATGAATCACCAGCGGCACGCCGCACAGCTTGGCTGCCACGCCACCGGGCACGGTAACGAAGCCGCCGAAGCCGATGGCGCCGTCCACCTGATGCTTACGGATGATGCTTCGCGCCGCACGGATGGTGTGCCACAGCGTGAACGGCAGCATCAGCTTGCGTTTGAGGCCGTTGCCGCGCACGCCTTTAATGGCCAGGGTTTCGATTTCGATGCCATGTTGCGGCACAATACGCGTTTCCATCGCGCCCTCGCTACCCAGCCACACCACCTTATGCCCGCGTTCGCGCAGCGCGGCAGCCACCGCCAGCGCGGGGAAAATATGCCCGCCGGTACCGCCGGCCATCAGCAAAAAGGTTTTCACGCCCATATTCGGCTCCTTACACTGCAAAACCACGCATTTTGCGCCGGTTTTCATAATCCACCCGCAGCAGCAGCGCCACGGCTATCAGCATGGCCACCAGCGCCGAGCCGCCGAAGGAAACCAGCGGCAGGGTCAGCCCCTTGGTGGGCAACAGGCCGATGTTCACGCCGATATTGAAAAAGCTCTGAATACCCAGCCAGATGCCCACGCCGCTGGCCACAAACGCGCCGAAAAACTGCTCCAAATCGCGCGCCATTTTGCCGATGGAAAACGAGCGCCACACCAGCCACAAATAGCAGGCGGTGAGCAGCATCATGCCGAGAAAACCGAATTCCTCGCCAATCACGGCGGTGATGAAATCGGTATGCGCCTCGGGCAGGTAGAAGCGTTTTTCCAAGCCTGCGCCCAAGCCTACGCCCGTCCAGCCGCCGCGCCCGATGGCCATCAGCGCATGGGTGAGCTGGTAGCCGCTGCCCAGCGGGTCGGCCCACGGATCGAGGAAGGCGGTCACACGCGCCATGCGGTAGGGCGAAATCAGCACCAGCGTTACCATGCCGCTCAGGCCGGCCAATACCACCACGATAAACCAGCGAAACGGCAGTCCCACCAAAAACAACAAGCCCACGCTGATCACCGACACCACCACAAACGAGCCGAAATCCGGCTGCAGCATAATCAGCCCCAGCCCGCAGCCCACCGGCAACGCCACCCAGCACACTTTCTTCAAATGCTGCAACACTTCGGCACGGCGCATGAAAAAGCCGGAAAGATAAAGAATCACCGCCAGCTTGAAAAATTCGCTCGGCTGCAAATTGGCCACACCCAAAGGAATCCAACGCCGCGCACCGTTCACATCACGCCCCACCAGCAACACCGCAATCAGCATCAGCAGGCTGATCACCAGCAGCACCATCGAATACTTCTGCCAAGTACGCATCGGCACCCGGAACGCCACCAAAGCTGCGCCGCCGCCCACGCCAATATAGGCCGCCTGGCGGATAAGAAACGCCCATTTATTGCCGCCGCCCTGCCCGGCAAAGGCCACCGAGGCGGAATACACCATCACCAGGCTGAAGCCAAGCATCAGCACCACCAGCCACAGCAGCGATTGATCGATGGTGTGGCCGTGGCGCAGGATTTTGCGGTCGAGGAGTTTGGATTCGGTAATCATTCGGGTACTTCAAGTTACTTCAAAAATCAATGGAACAAGGTTTCAGGTAGCCTTTTTGGCTTCAACAGAGGCTACCTGAAAATTCTGCTTTATTTCAAACTTGCGGCAAACTAACCGCAAGGATACTGCTTAGGGTTGGCAATCGCCTCCGCCAACAAAGCCGCCTGCTTGGCGGTTTCTACATCTGCGGAAGCGGCCAAACCCGCTATCAGGTCGCGGTTTGCCGCAAACAATTCTAAAACAGACACGTGTAAATAATGCCTATCTAATGTTTTGCTTATTTTAAGAAACTCGTCGTCCATCCTGCCATTGAAGGCGGGATCGAACAGCTTGGCTTTAAATATGCCGTATTTCAGCGCCTTGCCCTTGGTTTCTTTAAACGCCTGGGCCTGCGGAGATTGGGCGCTATAGTTGGCCGCTTCAAACAGCGTACTCATTCCCTTGAGCAACCAGGCCTTATTCGGCTTCTCTTCCGCCAGCAACGCCAGGCAAACCTTCAGCCCCCAGGGCGACAATTTCACCAGCCAAGCCTGCGATTCCAAGCTGTCAATCAGCCGCTCGTAATCTTTTTCCACCGCAGAACCGGCCAATATATTCAAAATGTTCTGCTGCACCCCTTTGGCGTGGGTTTCATAAGGCGTGCCAAACCGGCGCCACGGAAAGTTTTCCAGAAAGGTGTGCAATACCATTTGTGTTTTCCCAATCAGGCTTGCCTGCCGCTGCGGCATTTTCAGATAGCCTTTTGGCTTGGACAAAGGCTACCTGAAAACATTACAAAGCCTCAAACGCCTCAATAAACACCTGCGAGCGGTGCGCATAGCCTTTAAACATATCGAAGCTGGCGCAGGCGGGGCTGAGCAGCACGATGTCGCCGGGCTCGGCCAGGCGGTAGGCGGTTTGCACCGCTTCCTGCAGGCTGGCGCAATCCATCATGTCCACGCCGCAGCCGGCCAGGTCGCGGCGGATTTGCGGCGCGTCTTCGCCGATGAGCAGCACGGCACGGGCTTTGCCGGGCAGCACGTTTTTCAGCGGGGTGAAGTCCTGCCCTTTGCCCTGCCCGCCGGCAATCAAAAACAGCGGGCTTTGCAGGCCGGCGATGGCGGCTTCGGTGGCACCCACATTGGTGCCTTTGCTGTCGTCGATAAACACCACACCGTTTTTCTCGCCGATTTTTTCCACGCGGTGCGGCAGGCCTTTGAAGGTGCGCACATGGCGCAGCAGTTCGGCACGCGGCAGGCCGACGGCTTCGCACAAAGCCAGCGCGGCCAGCACGTTGGCGGCGTTGTGCAGGCCTTGCAGCGGAATATCGGCGGCGGCAATCAGCGTTTCCGCGCCGTGTTTCAGGTAGCCTGATGCGGCGTCAAACCAATAATCGGTTGCCTGCTGCAGCGAAAAGCGGCGCACTTCACGGCCGCTGCGTTTCATGGCGCGGCACAGCGCATCGTCGGCATTGATCACCTGCACGCCGCTGCCGCGGAAGATTTTGTCTTTGGCGTGGGCATAGTCGAGCAAGTCGTCGTAGCGGTTGAGGTGGTCTTCGGAAATATTGAGCACGGCGGCGGCGGCAGCGTTCAAATGGTCGGTGTTTTCCAGTTGGAAGCTGGAAAGTTCGAGCACCCACACATCGGCACTCTGTTCCAGCCGGTCTTCATAGGCTTCGAGCACCGGCGTACCGATATTGCCGGCCACCACGGTATCCAGCCCGCATTCGCGGCACAAATGGCCCACCAGGCTGGTTACAGTGGTTTTACCGTTGCTGCCGGTGATGGCGATGATTTTGTCGCGCTTGCCGGAAAGCTCGTGTGCCAAGATTTCCACATCGCCCAACACACGACCGCCAGCCTGTTTGAAAGCTTCGATTTCGGGCGTGCGCTCGCTGATGCCGGGGCTGAGTGCCAGAATGCCGAAACCTTCGGCCAATGCGTTTTTCAGGTAGCCTGTATGGCAGGCCAGGCCGGGGAAACGCTGTTGCAGCTCAGCTTGTTTGGCTGCCGGAAAATCAGCATCATAAGCGGCTACCGCCGCGCCTTTGCGGCGCAGGAAATCCAACATGGAAATGCCGCTGCCGCCCATCCCGGCCACGAGGATTTTTTGGTTTTGCCATTCGTTTTTCATTCTATTCTCCATGCCGCCCGGTTTTGCGGCGGCTGCTTTCTCAGTTTTTCGCTTCGCTGTATTTTGACTGCGTTGAGACTTATGCTTTCAGGTAGCCTTTACTGCGCACTCGCACTGAGCAGTAACTTCGCCAGCAACAGCCACGGCAGTATAACCCCGCCGATATATACGATCAGCCACAGCACCAAGCTATCTACCAGCCGCCGCAGCAGGGCGAAATAAGCCCACGAATACAACCCCCAAAACGCAGCCGTAATAGCTCCTGCCATCACATCGCCGTCAAAAAAGACGAACAGAAAGGTGACGCCGGCAAAGCCCAGCGCCCATTGCCAGGCAGAGGAACTTTCGGCGGAATCCTGCAATTTAGCGAAAGTGAGCAAAATCAGCAGATGCAGCAGCCCCATAACAACACCTCTCTGTTTAGTTCAATTTATTTTGGCTTCACAGAAGCCTACCGTGTTCGCTTTCAGGTAGTCCCCCCCCTTTAACCCGATAAGGCTACCTGAAAACCGTTTAACGGATTTTCAATGTGCTCAAGCCCACCAGCACCAACACAATGGTAATGATCCAGAAGCGCACCACCACCTGCGTTTCCTTCCAGCCCTTCTGCTCGAAATGGTGGTGGATCGGCGCCATCAGGAAGATGCGTTTTTTGGTTTTCTTATACCAGCCCACCTGCAGCATCACCGACAAAGCTTCCACCACAAACAGGCCGCCCATAATCACCAATACAAATTCCTGCCGCACGATTACGGCCACCGCGCCCAGCGCCGCGCCCAGCGCCAACGCGCCCACGTCGCCCATAAACACCTGCGCCGGCGCCGCGTTGAACCACAAAAAGCCCAAACACGCGCCGCACATGGCCGCGCAGAACACCATCACCTCGTTCGCCCCCGGCACGAAAGGCAGCTGCAGATAGCGTGCAAACTGCCAGTGCCCGGTGGCATAGGCAAACACCGCCATCCCGCCGGCCACCAGCACCACCGGGAAAGCCGCCAGGCCGTCCAAGCCGTCGGTCAGATTTACCGCGTTGGATGTGCCGACAATGGTGAAATACGACAGCACCACAAAGCCCAGCACACCCAAAGGCAGCGCCACTTGTTTGAAAAACGGCACGATTAAAATATTGTTCGCCGAATTGCTCGCCACATAAAACAGCAGCAAGCCGGCCGCCAGCGCCACACTGCTCTGCCACACCATCTTAAACTTGGCCGACACGCCGTGCGGATCTTTATACACCACCTTGCGCCAGTCGTCGTAGAAGCCCAGCGCGCCCGTGCCCAGCAGCACGCCGAGCAGAATCCAGATATACGGGTGCGACACATTGCCCCACAACAGCGTGGACACCGTAATCGACACCAAAATCAGCACCCCGCCCATGGTGGGCGTGCCCGCCTTGGCCAAGTGGGTTTTCGGCCCGTCGCTGCGGATGGCCTGGCCGGCTTTGAGCTCGGTGAGCTTGCGAATGGTCCACGGCCCCAGCATCAGGCTGAACGCCAACGCCGTAAGCGCCGCCATCACTGCGCGGAAAGTGGTGTATTGGAAAATGTTCAGCGCCGAAATCCAGTTGCTGAGTTTGGCCAACCATAAAAGCATAAAACTTCCTTAAATCATTTCTCGTAAGTTCAATTTAAACCGGTACTGCATTGTCTCGCCGTACTGTACTACTTTGCATAATCTGCGGCTCGCCGCCTTGTCCTGATTTAAATTGAATTCGCTTAATTAACCTAGGCAGCCGGAAATAGAAAAGGCTACCTGAAACATCATTATCTGTATTGCGCCCACTGTAAAATGGGCAAATGTGGCATTATAAACTAAGCCGCTACCCAAGAGAGACTACCTGAAAACCGAAATTCCCACTGCCATGCGAGGTACAAACTATGCAAACCATGCACTCCCACAGCGCACGCTGCCGCATCCGATTTATGGATCTACCAGCCCATGCAGGCAGAAACAGTATCCCTTGCTTATTTATCCACGGCCTAGGCTGCGCTGCCAGCTACGAGTACCCCCGCATCGCTGCCAGCCCGGCCTTGGCAGGCCGCCGCACTATCCTGCTTGACTTGGCAGGTCACGGCTACAGTGAACGCCCACAGGATTTTTCCTATTCCACCAGTGCGCAAGCCGCAATCGTATCCGAACTGGCCAACCATCTTAACTTGCCGCACTTCTATCTCTATGGGCACAGCATGGGTGGCAGCATCGCTATTGAAGCCGCCGAACAGCTCGGCAGCCGTGTGCGCGGACTCATGGTAAGCGAATGCAACCTGATTGCTGGCGGCGGTATATTCAGCCGCAACATTACCGCACAGAATGAAGCGTATTTCATCCACAATGGCTATGCCGAATTGCTAAATAACGAACTCTCGCCGTGGGCGGGCAGCCTACAAAGTGCTGCCCCGTGGGCATTGTGGCGTAGTGCATATCATTTAGTGAACGGTATATCGCCCGATTGGCTGTACCGCCTCTCCTCCCTGCCCCAACGCAAAATTTATTTAGTTGGCGATCGTTCCCTGCCCAACACAGACTACGACCTTATCCTTCAATACGGTATTCCCTGCGCCGTGATTGCCGATGCCGGGCACTCGATGTCTTGGGAAAATCCGGAAGGCTTGGCTACCGCTTTGGCGGAATTTATGTGCGCTTGAGCTTGGGTTACCAACATGGCTGTTTTTGTTTCAGCCCACTTTGAACCAGGAAGGCTACCTGAAAGCAAACGAAGCCGAATTTGTCCAAACCGCTCACACCTCTTCCCACCATAATTCAGTTTCCGTATCCGCATCAAACACCTGCCCGATCAGCGGCGTGAGCACTGGCAGACCGCGCTCGATGGCCAGCGGAATGCTGCAGCGCACGGATTCGTCCCAATCGTGCATGGCCAGACTGAACGCGCCCCAGTGAATCGGCATCATGCGGCGCGCGCCCACGTCGATGGCGGCCTGTACGGTTTGTTCGGGGAACATGTGGTTGTCCGGCCAGCGGCGGTCGTATTGACCGTTTTCCATAAAAGCCAGGTCGAAACCGCCGAAATGCCGGCCAATGTCGGCGAAGTGGCTGCCGTAGGACGAGTCGCCGCTGAAATAAAGCCGCTGGCCGCCGCCTTCGATGGCCCAGCCTGCCCACAGCATGCGGTTGTGGTCGGCCAGGTTGCG
Source organism: Eikenella sp. (assembly GCF_057315495.1). Taxonomy (NCBI): domain Bacteria; kingdom Pseudomonadati; phylum Pseudomonadota; class Betaproteobacteria; order Neisseriales; family Neisseriaceae; genus Eikenella; species Eikenella sp. The sequence continues at coordinate 40,664 of NZ_DBHKXY010000063.1, read as the reverse complement.
CGAGCTGTCGTGGCGGGCGGGGGTGGCGGTGAATGTTACGCCGCCAACGGTATGTCTCTGATACCAATCCGCCACCGAAATGTTTTCTGCCTTCACACCCCAGCGGCGCAACAGCACTTCCATGCCCATCGGCACCAGGAAATGTACCCTGTTATCCGCCACGCTGCGCACGAAGGATTCCTCCAAATGGTCGTAGTGGTTGTGGCTGTAGAGGATGATGTCGAGCGGCGGCAGTTCATGCGGTGCGGCGGGCGGCGGCTGGAAGCGGCGGAACATTTTATTGTGCGGCGCCGCGCTCATGCCGAACACGGGGTCGGTGAGGATGTTCAGCCCGGCCACGCGCATCAGCAAGGTAGAATGGCCGAACCAAACAAACCGCGCATTTTGCTCATTTTTGCTGCGCAGAAACTCGCTCTGCTCGTTTTCAGGTAACCTTTCCTGCTGCATGAAGGCAGCAAAATCAGGCTTCTCAAACGGTAGCCGCTGCGCGGGAAAGCGGCCTTGCCGGCTGAGCATTTTGAACGCTCCGCCGAAATCCAGCGGCTGCAATCGGCGTTTGGGCTCCGGGTTGAAAAAGCGGCGGCGGATCGGGTCGTAGTGGTTGCTGGCCGGATAGAGCGGATAACCGCCGTGCGGCCTACGCTTCATGACCCTGCAAGGCGGCCACCACCTCTTCCATCTGCATAAAACGCGAACCTTTCACCAACACCGAAGCCTGCTCCGGCAATTCGTGCACCAGCACCTGCTGCAACGGGTCTTTGGCGGCAAACCACAGCCCGGCCGCACCAAAGGCTTCGGCGGCTTCCACGCTGAAATCACCCACAAAATAGGCGGCTTCGATGCCCTTATCCCGCGCATAGCGGCCGATTTCGGCATGCAGGGCGGGAGCCTCGTCGTTGCCCAATTCGCCCATATCACCCATCACGAAAATACGCGGAGCAGGCAGCTCGGCCAGCACATCCAGCGCGGCCTTCATGCTGTCGGGGTTGGCGTTGTAGGTGTCGTCGATAATCGTGCTGCCGCGCAGGCCGGCTTTGCGTTGCAAACGGCCTTTGATGTTGGCAAACCCGGCCAGCGCGACGGCGCTTTCAGGTAGCCCCACGCCCGCCTGCAAAGCCAGCGTGGCCGCGGCCACGGCATTGGCCACGTTGTGTTTACCCGGCACCGGCAGCTCTACCGCCGCGCATTGGTCTTGCCACACCAAATCGAAGCGGCAGCCCAGGGGCAGCAGCTGAACGTTTTCGGCATGCACTTCACCCTTGTCCACGCCGAATTCGATTTGGCGCAAATTCAGGGCGCGGCAGGCGGCGCGGAACACTTCGGCGTATTCGTCTTCCGCCGGAATCAGCGCCGTGCCGCTTTCAGGTAGCCCGCGGTAGATTTCGCTTTTGGCGCGGGCAATATCGCCCACGCCGTCGAAACCGCAGCCGATATGCGCGCGCAGGGCATTATTGACCAGCGCGGCATCGGGTCGGGCGATGCGGGTGAGCGCATCGAGCTCGCCGAAATGGTTCATGCCCATTTCGATAACGGCATAACGCTGCTGCGGCCGCAGGGCAAGCAGGGTGAGCGGCAGGCCGATATGGTTGTTGAAATTGCCGGCGGTGGCCAACACAGCCGCTTCGCCGAATTGGCGGCGCAGGATGGCGGCCAGCATTTCCTTCACCGTGGTTTTGCCGGAAGAACCGGTGATGCCGAGCACCAGCGGGTTCACCGCTTCGCGCCAAGCGGCAGCCAGGGTTTGCAGCGCCGCCAACGTGTCGGCCACCGGCAGGCTACCTGAAAGCGCAGCGCAATCTTGGCGCGATACCAGCACCAAAGCGCCCTGCTCCAACACGGCAGGCACAAAATCGTGGGCGTCGTGTTTATCGCCCACCAAGGCAACAAACAAATCAGTGCCGCGCTCATCGGCAGCGGCGGCTTGGCGGCTGTCGGTGATAACGCGGCGGATAGGCAGGTTATGCTGTGGCGCGAGCAGATTCAGGGCGCGGCAGACAAAAGCTAAATCGAGTGTGGGCATGGGCATTCCATTGAAAATATTACGGGGCGGCAGGCTACCTGAAAAAGTATTAACGCTTTCAGGTAGCCCATGGCAAGCTCAAAAGGCTACCTGAAAATCCGATGCGCCTGTTTTCAGGTAGCCTCATCCAGCGCGACTTCGGCGATTTCAAAATCGGAGAAATGGTGTTTTTCGCCCTGTACGTCTTGATAGGTTTCGTGGCCTTTACCGGCAATCAGCACGATATCCTGCGGTGCGGCGCGGTGGATGGCAGTTTGGATGGCCACTCGGCGGTCGGCCTCCACCAGTGCGGGCTGCGGCACAGCAGGCAGGATGTCGGCAATAATGTCTTGCGGCTCTTCCATGCGCGGATTATCGCTGGTAATCACCACTTTATCCGCGCCCTGCACGGCGGCACTGCCCATCAACGGGCGTTTGCCGCGGTCGCGGTTGCCGCCGCAGCCGAACACGCACCACAGGCTCGCGCCCTGCGGTTTGATTTCGCGCAGGGTGGCCAGCGCTTTTTCCAGCGCGTCGGGGGTGTGGGCATAGTCCACCACCACCAGCGGGCGCCCTTCGCGGCTGATGCAATCCATGCGGCCGGTGGCGGGGCGGATTTGCGCGAGCACGCGCAATACGTCGGGCAGCGAATAGCCTTCGGCGCACAAAAGGCCGACGCAGGCAGCGAGGTTTTGCGCATTGAACCGCCCCAAGAGCCGGCTGTGGATTTCGCCACTGCCCCAAGGCGTATCAAAAGCTACCTGCATGCCCTGAGCGGAAGCGGCAAAGCAGGTGATTCGGATATCGGCTTGTTCATTGAAGCCGTAGCCATACACGTTCAAATTTGGGCGGTCGGCGCGCAGCCCGGCGGCCAGCTCGCAGCCGAATTCGTCATCGGTATTGATGATGGCGTGCTGAAGGCTCTGCCAATAGAACAGTTTGGCCTTGCTGGCGCCATAGGCGGCCATGCTGCCGTGGTAATCGAGGTGGTCGCGGGTGAGATTGGTGAAGATGGCGGAGGAGAAAGGTGTGCCGACCACGCGGTTTTGGTCGAGGCCATGGCTGGATACTTCCATCGCCACGGCTTTCGCACCCTGTTGTTTGAATTGGTGCAGCAGGGTTTGTACGCGCACAGGATTGGGCGTGGTGTGGGTGGTTTCTTCGAGCCGCCCCCAGAAGCCGTTGCCCACCGTGCCGATGATGGCGCAGGGCGTGCCGAGCAAATCGGCGGCTTGGGCAAGCCATTGTGAAATCGAGGTTTTGCCGTTGGTGCCGGTTACGCCCCAGCAAGAAAGGCTACCTGAAAAATTGCCGTAGAGTTTGGCTGCCAACAGGCCGGCATTTTGCTTCAGATGTGGCACGCCGAGGTTGGCGATTTGCCACTCCGGCTGCCAAGCGAAACCGTCACCGCTGTCCCAAAACACCATCGCCGCGCCATTGGCAATCGCGGCGGGAATATAGTTGCGGCCGTCGGCATATTCGCCCTGGCAGGCCACGAATACGTCGCCCGGCTGCACCAGGCGGCTGTCCATACGCAAAATGCACCCCGCCGCCACATCGGGCGGCAGGGTGCAGTTGTCGGGCAAGTCAAACTGTTTGTCCTTCAAGCAATACATGGTCGGCTCCAAGCACCGATTTATTTGGCAGCAACTTGCTGCACAGGTTTGGTGGGCGTTACGCCCAGAATATTCAGCGAACCGGCCATGATGTCTTTGAACACCGGCCCGGCCACCAGGCCGCCGTAATAGCCGTTTTGGGTAGGCTCGTCGATGTTCACCGCCACAATCACGCGCGGATGCTCGGCTGGAGCGAAACCGATGAAGGTGGCCATGTGTTTGTTGTCGGCATAGCGACCGCCCACCAGCTTGCGTGCGGTACCGGTTTTCGCGCCCACGTTGAAGCCGGGCACAGCGCCCTGCGTACCGGTGCCGCCGGGCTCGGTAACAGATACCATCATGCGGCGGATAGCGCGTGCGGTTTCAGGCTTAATCACCTGCTCGCCCTGCGGCGCGGTACTCTGGCGCAGGAAACTCACTGGCAAAAGTTTGCCGTCGCTGGTGAAGATGGTGTAGCTGTGTGCCAGCTGCAGCAGGCTCATCTGCAAGCCGTAGCCGAACGACATGGTGGCCTGTTCGATGGGCCGCCAGTTGCGCCAGTCGCGCACCAGGCCGGGCGATTCGCCGGGGAAACCGGAGTGCATGCGGCGGCCGAAACCGACTGATTTATAAAAATCGTGCATCTCTTCTGGCTTAAACATGGCCGAAAGCTTGCTCACGCCCACGTTAGAAGATTTCTGCATGATGCCGCGCAGGGTGAGCGAAGGGTAGTTGTGCGTATCGCGCACGGTAGCCGGGCCAATATTATAAGTATTGGTGTTGAACACCATGTTCTCGTTCACTTTGCCCGAATCCAAGGCTTTGGCAATCGGGAAAGGTTTCATAGCCGAGCCGGGCTCGATCATATCGGTCACCGCACGGTTGCGGCGCAGGGCGATTTCGGCACCGCCTGGCTGGTTCGGATCGAAATCCGGCAGGTTTACCAAAGCAAGGATTTCGCCGGTTTGCGCATCCAACACCACTGCGGTGCCGGCTTTGGCCTGATGGTAGCCAATAGCCTGCGCCAATTTATCGTGCGCCAGCGATTGAATACGCTGATCCAGCGAGAGTACCATATTGCGCCCGTCTACCGCATCGCGGTTGCGCGGCGAATCCAATTGATCAACATAATTGCCTTTATTGTCGCGCAGCACCACGCGCGCGCCGTCTTGGCCGCGCAGATCGTCTTCACGCGAGAGCTCCAAACCTTCTTGGCCCTTGCCGTCGATATTGGTGAAGCCGATAACGTGGGAGAACAAATTGCCCATCGGATATTGCCGCTTGGGCTCGGTTTGGAAGGCCAAACCCTCAATTTTCAAAGCCCGCACTTTGGCAGCGGTTTCCGCGCTCATCTGCCGTTTCAAAAACACGAAATCGCTGTTGGTGCGCGCCAGGCGGTCGGCGATAGTTTCCACCGGCACTTCGATGATTTCGGAAAGCTGCTCCAGCTGCTCTTGGCTGGGCATTTTATCCATGGCAGAAGGGATGGCATACAGCGAATCGGTGGGTGCGCTCAAGGCCAGTACTGCACCGTTGCGGTCGGTAATCGTGCCGCGGTTGGCCTGCTGCACCAAAGTGCGCACAAAACGCTTATTGCCCTCGGTTTGCAGGCGGTCTTGCTCCACCGTATGCAAATGTACGCTCCAGCCCGCCGCTGAGGCGAAAGCCAAAGCAAAAACCAGCAAAACAAAAGCAATCCGGCCATTGGTGCTCACCGGTTTCTTCTGTTTAACTGGTTTCTGCCGCATCTGCGGCTTGTAATCGCTTTTAATCAGCATGGTATTTACTCTCTACTCTGCCGCACACACGGCAGCAAAACTGCTTATTTAATATTATTCAACTACTTTTATTAGCTTCATTCGCCTAGTTAATATTGCAAACGCACGATTTTGGTGTTCTGCATGGTGGGCGGCTGCAACTGTTGCTGCTGAGCCGCCTCTTTGATGAAACTATGGTTGGCCAACTTGGCCTGCTGCCATTGTAGGCGGCGGTATTCCTCTTCCAAATCTGCCTGCCGCTGGTGCTCTTTTTCCAGCACAATAAACGATTCGCGCGAGCTGTCCTGCACCGACACCACGCCCAATGCAGAGAGCACCACCAACACAAACAGCATAATATTCAGCTTATTCATCTGCAAACTCTCCCGCCGTCCGCTCGGCCACGCGCAACACAGCGGAGCGTGCACGCGGATTGGCTGCGGTTTCTGCTGCCGAAGCCCGCTGTGCCTTACCGATTTCCCGCAAGGGCGGTTCGGGGCGTTCGCTTTCGCGCACCATCACCCACTTGGGCAGCGGTGCCGGGCGGCTGTGGCGGCGGATAAACTGTTTCACTATCCGGTCTTCCAACGAATGGAAGGCAATCACTGCCAAACGCCCGCCGGTTTTCAGGTAGCCTGCGGCCTGCGGCAACACCGCGCTTATTTCTTCAAGCTCACGGTTGATGAAAATCCGAATGGCTTGAAACGTCCGTGTCGCCGGATCTTGGCCGCGTTCGCGAGTACGGACGGCTTGTGCCGCCAACTGCGCCAGCTGGCCGGTTGTAAGGATGGGGCGCTCTTGCCGCTGCTGCACAATGGCGCGCGCAATCTGGCTGTTAAACCGCTCTTCACCATAATCTCTGATTACCTCGCGAATCTCTTCTTCGCCGGCCTCGGCCAGCCATTGCGCGGCGGTTTGGCCGCGCGTGGTATCCATCCGCATATCCAGCGGCGCATCGTAGCGGAAGCTGAAGCCGCGTTCGGCATCGTCGATCTGCGGCGAAGACACGCCCAAATCAAACAACGCACCGTCTACCGCTTCAATACCCAATTCTTTTAAGGCTACCTGAAAGCTGGAAAACCCACCGTGCACCACTTGTACGCGCTTGTCTGTTTCCGCCAACTGCCGCGCCACAGCAATGGCCTGCGGGTCTTTATCAAACACCACCAGCCGGCCATTTGCGCCCAGCTTCGACAGAATCAGGCGGGAATGCCCGCCGCGGCCGAAAGTGCCGTCCACATACACGCCGTCCGGCTTCACTGCCAAAGCGTCCACCGCCTCGTGCAGCAGCACGGTAACGTGTGCCAATTCCTGCGCGCTCATAGGCGGAACCCGGCTTTGTCGAGCTGTTCGGCCAATTCGTCCGGATCCATATCCAGCACCGCGTTCATATTGGCTTCCCAACGTTCGCGGTTCCACAGCTCCAGCCGGTCGGCACGCCCCACCAGTGTTACTTCTTTATCAAACTGCACGCGGCGGCGCAGGCTCGGCGGCAGCAAAATCCTGCCCGAAGCATCCAAATCCAGCGTTTCGGCGTGATTCAGCATCAAATCGCGGAACATTCTGGCCGCCGGATTGCCCGACACATTCATCGCCTGCAAATTTTCCGACGTTTTCTGCCATTCCGCTTCCGGATACATCACCAGATGCGTACGAGCCTCCACGGTAACCACCAAAGACGGCGTGTAGTGGCGCGCGAGCAAGTCGCGGAACTTGGCCGGAATCGCCAAGCGCCCCTTGCTGTCGATGCTCAATTCATGTACGCCGCCAAACACTTTTTCCCACCTTCGGTTGATTTTTGGAACTGAAAGGCACTTTGCCCCACAATTCCCCACGAAGCGACACTATACGGCAAAGCAGCGGCATCGGTCAATTGCAAACACAGTAAAAATCTACGATTAACAAACTGTTTTTACATAAGATAGTTAGTCTCAATCATCACGCTTGCCGTTTTCCGCGCAGCCCCGATTTTGCCTCCTAGCAGCAAGCCTTTATAATTGCGCACGTTTTCCAGATTATTCGCATAATTGCTCTATGAACCGCCCTACTCTGCCCGCCCCCGGCCCCGAAGCCCTTGCTGCCTCACAGGCACTGTGTGGCCTGATACAACAACGCATTCAGGCCAACCACGGCTTCCTGCCCTTTGCCGACTTCATGCAACTTGCGCTCTACCAACCGCAATATGGTTACTACACCGGCGGCGCGCACAAAATCGGCGCTGCCGGCGACTTCATCACCGCCCCCGCGCTCACCCCGCTGTTCGGGCAAACCCTCGCCATCCAGCTTCAATCCCTGCTGCCGCAAACCGCCGGCAATATCTACGAATTCGGTGCAGGCACCGGCGAGCTGGCCGCCCAGCTGATCGGCAAACTTTCAGGTAGCCTCCGGCACTACTACATCATCGAAGTTTCCCCCGATTTAGCCGAACGCCAACGCCGCCACCTTGCCGCCGCCCTGCCCCAACACCAGCACCAAATCACGTGGCTCACCGAGCTGCCCGCCGAATTCGACGGCATCGTCATCGGCAACGAAGTGCTCGACGCCATGCCCTGCGACATCGTGCGTTATCAAAGCGGCCAATGGCAGCTGATGGGCGTGGGGCTGGATGCAAACCAACAATTCCAATGGCAAAGCGCCCCCCTGCCGGCCGAGCTGCTGCCTGCTGCCCAAAAGCTACTGCCCACCATCGATGGCTACACCAGCGAACTGCACCTGCGCCAGCAAGCCTTCATCCGCACCCTCGCCCAGAGCCTCACACGCGGCGCCCTGCTCTTTATCGACTACGGCTTCGATGTCGCCCAGTATTACCATCCCCAGCGCAGCGGCGGCACCCTCATCGGCCACTACCGCCACCACGCCGTACACAATGCCTTCGAGCACATCGGCCTCACCGACCTTACCTGTCATGTAAATTTCACCGCCATCGCCGAAGCCGCCTGCCAAGCCGGGCTCGACCTCATCGGCTACACCACCCAGGCCGCCTTTCTGCTCAACCTCGGCCTCACCGACCTGCTTGCTGCCCAAGGCGAACCGGAAAGCCAAGCCTACATCCGCGCCGCCACCGCCTGCCAAACCCTCCTCGCCCCGCAAGAAATGGGCGAACTCTTCAAAGTTATCGCCTTCGGCCGCAATATCGATCCCAACTGGCCAGGCTTCGCCCTCGGCGATCTGTGCCACAAGCTGTAACCGTCGGTTGCCAATCAATATTTTCAGGTAGCCCAACAAGCCAAGCCTGCCAATAACAAAACGCTTGCGGAATCATGCTCCGCAAGCGTTTTGTTTTCCTTGTTGCCTTGATGACATTGCCGAAAGCCTAAAGGCTACCTGAAAGCTGCACGGCGGGCATTTATGCCCACTTAGGTTTTCAGGTAGCCTCTGCCTATGCAGAGGCTACCTGAAAATCAAAGGGCTGACGTAGATTAGCAGTTATGCCAGGCTACGAAAATGCAGATAACCAATTGTAAATTAAGCAAGAGAGTTCAAAAGAAACTACTTGAATTTTTTGTGCTCCAAGTTACCGCCCGTTCCGCTGCCGATATTTTGGGCATTCAGCCCAACTCCGCCATTCTGTTCTACCGCAAAATCCGTATGGTCATCAGCCATCATTTGGCCTTGGCTGCCGATGAGGTTTTTGAGGGCTCTGTCGAGTTGGACGAAAGCTATTTCGGCGGACGGCGTAAAGGCAGACGTGGTCGCGGTGCGGCAGGAAAAGTGGTTGTCTTCGGCATTCTGAAACGCAACGGACGGGTCTATACCGTTGTGGCGGATAATGCCAAGTCCGAAACCTTATTGCCTGTCATCAAAAAGAAAATCATGCCGGACGGTATTGAGAATTTTTGGAATCAGGCAAAACGCGTCTTGCGCAAATACAACGGAATCGATCGCAAATCTTTCCCGCTGTTCTTGAAAGAATGCGAATTTCGGTTTAACTTCGGCACACCGTCCCGGCAGCTTAAAATCCTGCGGGATTGGTGTGGAATTTAGAGCTAATCTAGTACAGATCCTTGATTTTTGCGCCGAACGACACATCGGCTTTGTGGCATACAGCCCTTTGGGTAACGGCTTTTTGAGCGGGCGTTTCAATGCAAGTATCGAGTACGCCGACGGCGATTTCCGCCGCACGATGAAGCGTTTTTCGGCGGATGTGATGACGAAAAACCAGCCTGTGTTGGACTTGCTGCACGAGCTTGCCGCCGCCAAATCCGCCACCGCCGCGCAAATCGTGTTGACGTGGGAATTGGCGCAACGAGATTTCATCGTACCGATTCCGGGGACAACCAAAAAACACCGCTTGGCGGAAAATCTCGGCGCCATGCAAATTCGTTTGAGTGCCGAAGAATTACACGCCATCAATCAAAAACTGAACGAAATGGATATCGATAAAACTGTTATTCTTCATCAAGTTATTCATCACAACCGGAGGGCTTATGCCTGTTGGAGAGAAAAAAGTCGGGCTGCCCGAGCTGTTTTATGATTTGGTGTTTGTGTATGCCTTGTCCCGCACCACCGAGCTGGTGCACCACGTCGACGAAGCCGATTACGCCACGTTTCTGATTTCGCTGGTGATTATATTTACCGTTTGGTTATACCAGAGCATTTACATCAACCGCTTCGGCGACAACTCTTGGCGGGATCGGCTGTTTTTGTTTGTCGATATGTTTTTGCTGCTGTTTTTGTCCAATGCGGTGGGCAGCGACTGGCTGGCGAATTTTGTGCCGTTTAATCTTGCGCTGGGGCTACTGGTCGGCAGTGTCTGCCTGCAATATCTGTTGCAGCTTGCTCGTCACGCTTCCCCCGAACAACGCCGCAGAATCAAGCTGGTGGCGGGGTTGCGCGGATTGACGGCGGCGACGGTGCTCGGTTCGCTGTTATTTCCCGCCAATATCGGGCAGTGGGTTGCGCTGGGCGGTTTCGGCTTGGGTTGGATTTTGCCCGCCTTTGTCAGCCACAAGCAACCTGCGGTGAATTTTCCGCATCTACTCGAACGCCTAAACGGGCTGGTGATTATTTTTTTCGGCGAAACCGTGATCGACATCGCCCCTTATTTCCATGCGGCGAAGTTTGAAATCGGCGCACTGCCCGTGATTGTGATTCTGTTTGCGATGTTTACGGTTTATGTGATGCAGTTTTCCTATTTTATCGACGAACACAAAGCGCAAAACTCGGGCGCATTGCTCTCGTACAGCCATTATGCCGTACTGATCGGCATCGCTTTGGCAACGGTGGCACTGGCGTGGCTGCACCAGCACCAAAACAGCACCGCTACCGCTGAGTCCGCCCGAATGCTGTGGCTCGGTTTGGGCGTGTTTTATCTCGGGGTTGCCTCCAACACGCCGCACAATAAGCACGAACACCACCGCCCGCAACGGCTTTGGATTTTTCAGACGACCTTATTCGTTATCGGCGCAGGGCTGACCGCCGTTTTACCGCCGCAGCCCCTTGTTATCTTAACCACAACGGCATTGATGACCGCTGCGATTGCCATGGCAACGGTGTATTTTGAACGCCACACCCGACAACTTTCACAAACAAACCAGGAGCTGAAACAATGAAAATTTCCCAAAAACTCACCGCACTTGCCGCCTTAACCGCTGCGACTACTGCTTTTCCCGCCCCCTTAACCATTGAACAACAAGGCACATTTGCCGTGGGCGGTACGGTAGTTACCAGTAAAGCAAGCCGTAGCCCGCATGAAACCTCCAATCCCGACGCTGTGTGGTCAATTGCTGCCCACGCCCCCCTTCGGGCTACCTGAAAAAGTGCAGGCTGCTTTTCAAAGCCACAAAACAACTCAAAAGCAGCCTGCACATTCAAAGGCGCACAGACAAAGTAAGCCGTAGCCCCGCACAAGACCTTCAAATTCTGATGTAGCCTGGGTTAGCCGCAGGCGTAACCCAACAAATTAAATTGTGGAATGTGGGTTGATCAACCCAACCTACGCCCTGCTTTATTAACAGGCTACCTGAAAAATGAATTTCAGGTAGCCTACTCATTTATGGGTGCAGGGTGTGCACGGTACGCACGCACATGGCTTTGGAGTAACGGACAACGGCATGCGTGCCTGTGGCACGCACCCTACACACCGTGCAAGCTTTCCTGCAATAAAGGCTACCTGAAATTTTAGCTACGCAGAAACTTCGCTGCGCTACGTTTTCAGGTAGCCTTTTCAATCAGCAAACAGCCGATGTTAAAACATCGGCTTATACGTGGCCAGCCAATAAATGGTGCAGAGGCAGCCGATCGATAGGGCATAGCCGATCCACCATTTGGCCGAGCGTGGCGGGCTTTTCAGGCAAAACATGCCCACCAGCACATACAGCACCACCAAAATCAGTTTCACGCCCAGCCAATCGGCATTGCCGAAAGGCACGTAGCGGGTGATGGTCATCAGCATCATGCCGGTGAAGAGCAGCAGGGTGTCGTTGATGTGCGGCACAAAGCGCAGCACTTTGGGCACGGGGCGGCTCGGCAGGATGGTTCGCATCCAAAAGCGCAGGTTGAACAGAACCACGGTAATCACAACGAATACCAGATGGCTGTGTTTCACGATAAGGTACATGGGTGCTCCGAATGTGTTTGATTGAGTGTGTGATGGGGCGGCAGGCTACCTGAAAGTTGCGCGGACGCCAATAGCCCGTTCGTGGGATACGGTGAATTTAAACCGCATCAGCTCGCCTTACCCCATTCTTATTTTAAGCCACAATGGCTTTCAGGTAGCATTACCAATCGTGGTCGATACAGCCGCGTTCATCGGCCAGACGGTAGGCAGCATCGAGCTGCGCCTGCATGGTGGGCGGCAGGGCGTCGCGTTCGCCGCTGCGGTAGCGTTGCCAATAGGGCGAAAGGTTGAAACGGCAGGTTTCGGCCAGCTCGCTCTGAATCATGATGAGGTGGCAGACGGTGTAGCCGAAAGCATCTTGCGCATCGAAGGCCGCCAGTTCGATCACGTCGCCCGGGTAGAAGGTTTGCCCAAAATCGGCGCTTACGTAGCCGTTTTGTTCATGCACGATTTGCTTGAGCGCAGCGACATGGCGTTCGGCTTCCATGCCGTAGTCGAAGCGGCTGATGCGGTGCAAGGTATCGTCGCTGGCCTGTCGGATGTAGGGAAACAGGGCGGGCGGGAAGGCGGAGATGCTGGGTTTGTGTTTTTTAGCCATCGGTTTCAGGTAGCCTTTGGGTTGGCAGAGGCGTTATGCTTTTCAATCGCCATCAAATAAGGCGGACGGTTGCGGCGGTTGATAAAGCCGTAGTGCAGCACGGCAAACTGTTGTTGCGGCAGGGTAGCCGCCCATTCGGACACAGCCTGAGCTTCGAGCGCGCCCGCCTCGTGGCCGGGATAAAGCACCACAGCCAGCAGCCCGCCGGGGCGCAGGATGTGCACGGCTTGCGCCAAAGCGGAAAGGGTGCTGCCAGTTTCGGTGGTGAGCGCTTTGTTGCCGCCGGGCAGGTAGCCGCAGTTGAACACGATGCTGTGCACGGGTTCGTTTACATATTGCGTCAAATCGGCATGGCTCTCGGCAATCAGGCGCACTTGCTTTTCTTCTCCGGCTGTCTGCAAACGCGCCTGCGTGGCAGCCAAAGCCTGCGGCTGGATATCGAAGGCATACACACGCCCGCCGCTGCCCACGCATTGCGCCAAAAACAGCGTGTCGTGGCCGTTACCGGCGGTAGCGTCCACCGCAATGCCGCCTTCGGGCGTGGCTTGGGCGAGCAGGCGGTGGGCGAAAGGAAGGATGTTGTCGAGCATAGAATAAAACGGGATAGCCTGATGGTATGTAGGGAAATTCGCTGTAGCGGCACGGGCTTGGAGTATAATGCCCGCCATCTGCACACACTTTTTTGAAAGGAGCTCAGCATGGGTATTCCGGTTATTTCCCCGCAATACGCGCAATATCTGCTGGATTTTGAAACACTCATCCTGCAAAAGCAAGCCGAAATCGAGGCCTGGTTCCGCAGCCAGTGGAAACGGCACAAGCCGCCGTTTTACGGCTCGGTCGATATCCGCAACAGCGGCTACAAAATGGCCAGCATCGACATGAACCTCTTCCCCGGCGGCTTCAACAACCTAAACACCCAATTCAGCCCGCTGGCCGCCGCTGCCGCCACCGACGCGGTGGAACGCTACTGCGAAACGGCCAAATCCGTGCTGATTGTGCCGGAAAACCACACGCGCAATACGTTTTACTTGGAAAACGTGTATGCCCTGAGCAATATCCTGCAACAGGCCGGCTTTGCCGTGCGCCTGGGCAGCCTGAACCCCGAAATCACCGAGCCGTCCGAATTCAAAACCGCGCTGGGGCACACCATTTTGCTCGAGCCCCTGCTGCGCACCCGCGAGCGCGTGCATCTGGCTGACGGCTTCTTGCCCTGCCTCGTGTTGTTGAACAACGACCTCTCCGGCGGCGTGCCCGAAATCCTGCAAGGCATCCGCCACACCGTGCTGCCGCCCCTGCACGGCGGCTGGACCACGCGCCGCAAAACCGCCCACTTTGCTGCCTACAATCAAGTGGCCGCCGAATTTGCCGAGCTCATCGGCATCGACCAATGGCAGATTAACCCCTATTTCGAGAAAGTGTCCGGCCTCAACTTCCACGAACGCGAAGGCGAAGACGCCCTGGCCGCCGCCGTGGAACGCGTGCTGGCTAAAATCCAGGCCAAGTACGACGAAAAAGGCATCACCGACAAACCCTTCGTCATCGTCAAAGCCGACGCCGGCACCTACGGAATGGGCGTGATGAGCGTGAAATCCGCCGACGAAGTGCGCGCGCTCAACCGCAAAAACCGCAACAAAATGGCCACCGTGAAAGAAGGCCTGGCCGTAACCGAAGTGATTGTTCAGGAAGGCATCTACACCTACGAAACCCTCAACGGCGCCGTGGCCGAGCCGGTGGTGTATATGATCGACCGCTTCGTGGTGGGCGGTTTCTTCCGCGTGCACGAAGGGCGCGGTACCGACGAAAACCTCAACGCCAGCGGCATGCGCTTCGTGCCATTGAGCAGCAATGTACCGCAAACCGACAGCAGCGGCGACGACCCGGAATTTCTTGCCGGCAGCAAGCGCGTGTTTGAACAATGGCAAACCCTCGGCCAGCCCGACCGCAGCCAAACCTGCGACTGCGCCGGCAACCGCCTGTATGTGTACGGCGTGATGGCTCGGCTCTCGCTTTTGGCCGCTTCGATTGAGTTGGATAACTACTGATATCGCCAGCAAAGGCTACCTGAAACTTTCGCTATGCAGCGTTTTAACTGCGTTGAAGCCCACGCTTTCAGGTAGCCTCATGTTGCAGCCATGGGTAACTGATAAACCAGTTCTCATAAATAAGCCGGCAAACCGTTCTTTGATACAGTTTGCCGGCTTATTTATTCTTTTCAGGTAGCCTGAGTTAAATCCAACCCAACGTATTGGCAAACACCAGCAAAATCGCCACCGGCGCGAGGAAGCGCAGCGCATTGAGCCACAGCGCAATCACAGCCTGCGGCACGCTGCTGCCTTCGCGCATGTGCTCGAATACATCGCTCTTCTGCCGTATCCAACCCACAAACACCGCCACCAAGAGCGAGCTGATCGGCATAATCAGCGCGGTAATCATGTAGTCCCACAAGTCGAACAGCGTTTTGCCAAACAGCTTCCATTCGGAGAGCACACCAAACGAGAGCGCGGAGGGAATGCCGACAATAAAAATTGCCGTACCGATCAGCCAAGTGGTTTTGCTGCGTTTACTTTCATCTTCGCGGATGGCGGCGGCAATCACGGTTTCCAGCATAGAGAAGGCGGAAGTGAGCGTGGCAAACACCACCAGCAGCATAAACACAGCAAACAGAATTTGACCCAACGGCAGCTTCATAAACACGGCGGGCAGCACCACGAAAATCAGCCCCGGCCCCTGACCCGGCTCAAAGTTGAAGGCGAACACAGCGGGGAAAATCACCAAACCGGCCAACAAAGACACCAGCAAATTCATCCACATAATACTGTTTCCGGAGCGGAACAAATCCTGTTTCTTGTCCAAATAAGCGGCATAAGTAATCATGGTGGACACGCCTAAGCTCAGCGCGAAAAAGGCCTGCCCCAGCGCGGTGAGCATGGTTTGCGGCGTGAAGTGCGACCAATCGGGCTTGAGTAGGAAGGAGATGCCCGCCGTCGCGCCATCCAGCGTGAGCGAGCGCACCGCCAGCAATAGCAGCAACACAAACAGCGCGGGCATCATGTATTTATTCGCCCGCTCAATGCCTGCCGCGATGCCGCTTTTCACCACCCACACCGTCATCAGCATAAACAGCCCCTGATAGGCGATTGAGCCGGCCGGGCTGGAAATCGTGCTGCCGAACAGCGCGCCGAAATCTGCATTCGGATGGATGCTGCCGTCAAACGCGTGCACCACATAATTCAACACCCAGCCGCCCACCACGCTGTAGAACGACAGCAAAATAAAGCAGGCAAACACTCCCATGCGCCCGATCCACGGCCACAGGCTGTTCGGTGCGAGCGTTTTAAACGCATCCACCGCGTTTTTGCCGCTCTTGCGGCCGATATAAAACTCGGCCAGCTGCACCGGCAAGGCCACCAATACGGTGAAAATCAAAAACATCAGCACAAACACCGCACCGCCGTTAGTGCCGGCGGTGTAGGGAAATTTCCAGATTGCGCCCAAGCCGATGGCAGAGCCGGCGGCAGACAAAATAAAGCCGATTTTAGACGACCAGGAAGCAGGGGATTTCATAAAACTGCAATAATCCAAAACGATTCAGAATGGCGTGATTTTAACAAAAACAAACATCCAAACCGCCGCCTAAACTGCACTGCTACGGTATTACGCAGTTTTCCTGCCCGAATCGGCGGGCATACAGTCTCGGCTGATGAATGTTTTCTATATCTATAGCATTTTATGCTATATAAAATAACAAATAGCAAGTTTATTGCTTAAATAATATATTTCAGATTATCAAACAGATAGTTATACCAATATCACTAGTTTTGGCTGACTATAAAACAAGCAAGACAAAAGCTACCTGAAATTTCAGGTAGCCTTGGTCTCCGCTTACCGCAGCAAGCTGCGTGTGTTTAAGCGTAATCGCGCAATTCAGGGTTGATATCGGTTTGCGCCAGGTTGTTGGTGTAGTTGCACAGGGTGGCCAGCGCCACGCCCATCACCACTTCCACCGATTGCTGCTTGTTGTAGCCCGCGTCTAGAAAGGCTTGCAGCTCGGCATCGGACACCGCGCCTTTTTTCGCCATCACGGCTTGGGTGAAGGCTGCCAGAGCGGCCAGTTTGGCGTCGTCGAATTCGGCGGGGTTCAAATTGCGCGAAGCTTGAACGGCTTTTTCGGAGAGCAGTTTTTTCAGCGTGGCGATTTTGGTGTGGCCGGCCACGCAGAAACCGCACTCGTTGGTTTTGGCGGCAATAATCTGCACCACTTCCACCTCGCCCGGAGTGAGGCTGTTGGCGGCATTGAGCTTGCCCACTTCCTGATAAAACGCCAGGGCTTCTGGCGCATTGGCCAACACGCCGATGAGGTTGGGGATAAAGCCGTTGGCCTTGAGCGCGGCTTCCACGCGCGGCTTGGCGGCTTCGGGAGCGGTTTCTACGGTGTGGACGGGAAGACGTGCCATGATTGGGTTCCTTTATGCTGTGTTGTGGGGAAAGCGGCATTGTAGCGGAAAGCGCGCCGGTGGCTAAATAACGGTTTGTGCGGATCGATAGAACTCAGAGGCATAAAGGCTACCTGAAAGCCGGTCCAACGCTTTATCTGCGTTGACGCTTCGCTTTCAGGCAACCTTTGGCACGTCTTGCTCAGGCTTAAAATGAATGCAGGTTTGATGCGCCAAAGGTGGATGATAGCGAAGCCTGCCTGCGGCAACATAAAAGGCTACCTGAACATATTTTCAGGTAGCCTTCCCTCGCATAAGCCTTTAAGCCAGCAAACCTTTCAGCTTGGCGGCAATCTCGCCCACCGCCACCAGTTCGGTTTCGCCGCTGCGCCGTTCGGTGTATTCCACTTTGCCTTCCTTCAGGCCGCGGTCGCCGATGGCGATGCGGTGCGGGATGCCCAACAGTTCGCTGTCGGCCAGCAGCACGCCGGCGCGTTCGTCGCGGTCGTCGAGCAGCACGTCCACTCCGGCGGCGGTGAGTTCGGCGTAGATTTTATCGGCGGCCTCGCGCACGGCTTCGGATTTTTTGTAGTTCATCGGCACGATCACGGCTTGGAACGGCGCCATGGCGTTGGTCCAGATGATGCCGCGCTCGTCGTTGTTCTGCTCGATGGCGGCGGCCACGATGCGGGTGATGCCGATGCCGTAGCAGCCCATTTCCATGATTTGCGATTTGCCGTTGTTGTCTAAGAACGAGGCGTTCAGCGCGGCGGAATATTTGTCGCGCAGCTGGAACACGTGGCCGACTTCGATGCCACGTGCGAGTTTCAGGTAGCCTTTGCCATCGGGGCTGGGGTCGCCGGCGATCACATTGCGGATGTCGGCAAATTCGGGCTCGGGGCAGTCGCGGCCGAAGTTGAAGCCGGTGTAGTGGTGGTCGTCTTCATTGGCGCCGATCACGGTATCGGCCAGTTTTTCCACGGCGAAGTCGGCATACACTTTGCCTTTGAAGCCCACCGGGCCGAGCGAGCCGCCGTTTGCGCCGAATTTTTCTTTAATGGCTTCGGGCGAAGCCATGGCCAGCGGGCTTTTCACGCCGGGCAGTTTTTCGGCTTTGATGTCGTTGAATTCGTGGTCGCCGCGCAACAGCAGCAACACGAGTTCGCCCTCTTCTTCGCCTTCCACCACGATGGATTTGAGGGTGCGTTCAATCGGCATTTGCAAAAATTCTACCAACGCGGAAATGGTTTTCACGCCCGGGGTGTGCACTTTGGCAAGCGCGGCTTGCGCAGGGGCGCGTTCGCCGCTTTGACGCAGAGTGGGGGCGAGCTCGATATTGGCGGCGAAATCGGATTCGCTGCTGTAGGCGATGACGTCTTCGCCGCTTTCGGCCAACACTTGGAATTCGTGCGAACCGGTGCCGCCGATGCTGCCGGTGTCGGCGGCCACGGGGCGGTAGTCGAGGCCTAGGCGGTCGAACACGCGGCAGTAGGCGTTATACATGGGCTGGTAGCCGTCGCGCACCAGGGATTCGTAATCGGCGTGGAAGGAATAGGCATCTTTCATCACAAACTCGCGCGCGCGCATCACGCCGAAGCGGGGGCGGCGTTCGTCGCGGAATTTGGTTTGGATGTGGTAGAAATTTTTCGGCAGCTGTTTGTAGCTGGTGATTTCTTTGCGCACGATATCGGTGATCAGCTCTTCGCAGGTGGGGCTGAAGCAGAAGGTGTTGTCGTGGCGGTCGGTGATGCGCAGCAGCTCGTCGCCGTAGAAATCCCAACGGCCGGATTCTTTCCACAAGTCGGCGGGTTGGATGACAGGCATCAAAAGCTCGATAGCACCAGCACGGTTCATCTCTTCGCGCACCACGGCCTCCACTTTGCGCAACACGCGCAAGCCCATGGGCATCCAGGTATAAAGACCGGAGGCGTTGGCCTTAATCAGCCCGGCGCGCAGCATGAGCTTGTGGCTGGCCAGCGCGGCTTCGGCAGGGGCTTCTTTGAGGGTGGAAATAAAGAACTGGGAGGCTTTCATGGCAGGCTTTCTGCGAAATTAAGAATAAGCGGGGAATTGTATCAATGTTTCAAACGGGCTGCAGCATGAGGCTACCTGAAAACTGCGGTTTGGTTTTTCAGGTAGCCTGCAACACGGGCTACCTGAAAAAGCTTGGGCGGAAGCACTCAATTTCCCCTGCCCAGCTGCCAGACGCAAGCCATACCAAGTATGCCAAGGCGGCTCACGCAGCAGGAAGAAATGAAGCGCTTCCGCTATATCTGTAAAAGTTTCAGGTAGCCTTTTACCGTATCAACTACCGGCCTTTTCCAACTGCCGCCGCATTTCGGCAATCACCGCTGCGTAGTCGGGCTGATTGAAAATGGCGGAGCCGGCCACGAAGGTGTCGGCGCCAGCGGCGGCAACTTCGGCAATATTGTCGGCCTTGATGCCGCCGTCCACCTCAATCAAGATACGGCGGCCGCTTTCGGCAGCGTAGAGGTCGGTGAGCGAGCGCACCTGTTCGATTTTCTCCAGCGTGTGCGGAATAAATTTCTGCCCGCCAAAGCCGGGATTAACCGACATCAGCAGCACCACATCGAGCTTGTCTAAAACGTGTTCCAACACATACACCGGCGTGGCGGGGTTGAGCACCAGCCCGGCGCGGCAGCCGCTGTCGCGAATCAGACTTAAGCTGCGGTCGATATGGCGGCTGGCTTCGGGGTGGAAGGTGATGATATCCGCCCCGGCCTTGGCAAAGGCCTGAATCATTTCGTCCACCGGCTCCACCATCAAATGCACATCCAGCGGCACGGTGGCATAGGGCTTGAGCGCAGCGCACACCATCGGCCCGAAAGTGAGGTTGGGCACATAGTGGTTGTCCATCACATCAAAATGGATCCAGTCGGCCCCGGCGGCAATCACGCGCTGCACTTCTTCGCCCAAACGGGCGAAATCAGCAGATAAAATGCTCGGAGCGATACGGTAGTGGGTCATGTTGGTGCTTTCTTCTATAAATGGGATTATAATTCATCGCACATCGTGCCAAAAACGTAGTGATTTCCACTACATTGTTGTTTACACAGGTTTACCAAGATTATACCGTGTTTCACGCCGTCATTCGTATACTGGCGGCAATAAATTTACTTGGTTCGACACTGAATCTAAAGAGTTAATCCCATGACTCCCCTCCCCCGCCGCCAAACCCTTTGCCGGATTGTGTTTTCCACCGTCCTGCTCACTGCCGGCAGCCTTGCTTTGGCCGACAGCCCCAACTGTGATATGCGCCAGCTTGCGCTCAGCAGCAGCCAACAAGAGCAGCTGCGCCAAGTGCGCGCCGAATACCGCCAACGGATGGACAACCTCGTGGCACAATCGCGCAACCTGCGCCAATACACCACGCAGGCTTCCAACTTGGTGCTCTCCGGCCCGGTGTTCGATGAAAACATGGCACGGCATTATGTGAACGAAAAATACACCCCGCAGATGCAGCGCGAAGTGGAAAACCTGCGCGCCCAACACGCCCTGCTGCAAATCCTCACGCCGCAGCAGCGGCAGGAATGGCGTCGGCATTGCCAGTATCAATAAAATACCCTGCCCTATTGGAAAGGCTACCTGAAATTTCAGGTAGCCTTTATTGTTTGGCCGGCGACGTAGGTAAGGCTACCTGAAAGGGTAAGCCTCAATATAAATCAAATGAGGTTCTCGCAGAAAACCAAACCCTATCTCGCGCCGAAACCGGTAATGATTGTTTTCAGGGTTTTAAACAGAATCAGCACGTCCAGCGCGAAGGAGAAGTGCTTGATGTAGTAGAAATCGTGCTCGATTTTCACTTGGGTTTCGTCTGTGTTGCCCGCGTAGCCCTGCATCACCTGCGCCCAGCCGGAAAGGCCGGGGCGCACGATGTGGCGGTAGCCGTAGAACGGGATGCTTTGCTCAAACTGCTGCACAAAGGCTTTCTGTTCGGGGCGCGGGCCGATGAGTGCCATGTCGCCTTTGATGATGTTCCAAAACTGCGGCAGCTCGTCCAGCCGGGTTTTGCGGATGAAGCGGCCAGTGCGGGTAACGCGCGCGTCGCCTTCCTGCGCCAGTTGCGCGCCGTGTTTTTCCGAATCGCACACCATGCTGCGGAATTTATAAATTTTAAACTCGCGCCCGCCGCGGCCCACGCGGTTTTGCACAAACAGCACCGGCCCCGGGCTTTCCAGCCGGATGGCCAGCGCGGTAGCCAGCATCAGCGGCAGGGTGAGCGGCAGGCTGGCCACCACCATCAAGGCTTCCAGCGCCTGCTTAATCGCCATATAGGCCGGGCTGGGCAGCAGCGAGCCCAAATCGTTTTCATACATATGTCGGATTTTCACGCGGCCGGTGAGTGATTCTTCCAC
Organism: Eikenella sp.; assembly: GCF_057315495.1. Classification (NCBI taxonomy): domain Bacteria; kingdom Pseudomonadati; phylum Pseudomonadota; class Betaproteobacteria; order Neisseriales; family Neisseriaceae; genus Eikenella; species Eikenella sp. The sequence goes on along the minus strand of NZ_DBHKXY010000063.1, from coordinate 19,347 downwards.
CTGGCGGATGTTGTAAACCGCGATGCCGCGCAAGGTGCAATCGGCTAGGAAACGCTGCCAATCCGCCCCCAAATCGGGCGCATGCAAATTGGTCACTACCGTGTTCACACGGGCGGTTTCAGGTAGCCTCGGTTCGACTAGCTCGTGCCAACGGATATTGGATAGCTGCGGCAAATCGCGCATACCTTCCACGTCGATATAGTACAGATGGCGGATGTGCCGCTTTTCCAACCAGGTTTCGGCAAACAGATACAGCACCGTGAGCGCAAACCCGGCGGCCAGGTAATATACCGAATACGGCAGGCGCAGCATGGCAGCAAACACCAGCGGCAGCCCCAGCCCGATGGCCGATACCGGAATCACCGATAGTTTGGAACGCTCGCCGGGAAAACGCGTCAGGTTGCGGCTCAAAGCGTAGGAGAGCAGCAGGCCGGCCAAGAGCAGGCTGTAGCTGGAAAGATTGGTGGCCGTGGGATGAGTCCACTCGCGCGGCGGCCAAAACCACCATGCCGGCGTAATCAGAATCACCAAGGCCGCGGCGACAAAGCGCAGAATCATTTTTATCGTTTTCATTATTTCCGTTATTTCTCGTGTGGCAGCTGGGTCAATCCCACAGGCTACCTGAAATTATTTCCGCAACAACACCCGATACACCCACTGCCTCGCCCCGTTCGGCAACAGCCGCACCGGCAATCGTAGCAGCACGTTTTTTGCCCACTGCGCCACGCTCAAAAAGCTCGCGCGGTAGAACCGCCACTGCATGGCCAGCTCGTTTTTCGCATACGCCCAGCCGCCGCGCCGCCGGTACATTTCGTCGCCTGCGCGCGCATACACCAGCACTTCGGGCAGGTTGGCGAAACGGCAGCCTTGCAGCAGCATACGCACCCACAAATCATAATCCTCATACAGCGGTGCGTGCTGATAATTGCCCGCCACGAGCACTGCTGATTTGCGGTAGCACACCGTCATGTGGTTGATGGGATTGCGGCTTTTGGCAAAGCGGGCAATTTCCTCGTGCGAGCAGGGCACGCGGCGGCTGTGCGCAGCATCGGCCGGCGTATGTTCAAACTCGTCAATCTGGCTGCCGCACACACCAATCTGCGGCTGCGATGCCACAAAAGCCAGCTGCCGCTCGAAACGCTCGGGGTGGCAGATGTCGTCGGTATCCATGCGGCATACCCATTCGTGCGCACAGGCCTCTAAGCCGGCATTCAGCGCCCGCCCCAGCCCCACGTTTTGCGGCAGCCGCACAATCTTCAGCGGCAAACTAGCTGAAAAGCTTGTTACCACGGTTTCCAAGCTTTCAGGTAGCCCGCCGTCATACACCAGCACAATTTCGTTCGGCGGCAGGGTTTGTGCGGCCAAGCTGGCCAAACATTGGCGCAGATATTCCGGCTGTTCGCGCGCATACAGCGACATCAACACGGAAAACGGCGGCGTGCTTTCCACAAAAAGGCTACCTGAAAGTTGGTTTTGCGCTGGCACCGTCATGCAGCTGCTCCTTCTGTCTCGTCTAAAAAGCGCAGCGCGGTATCGTCGTCCACTTTGCGTGCCAGCCAGTTTGGGCTGTGGCGCAAGGCTTGCAGTTCAGCCAAAGCCAGCGTATCGGGATGGTTGCTGCCCGGAGCGAAACGGATGTGGCGATGGTTGTTTGCCCACAGCTTGATGCCTGCCGTTTCAGGTAACCTTTTCACCAAATATTGGAAGAAATGCTCGTCCGGGCAAAGCTTCTTGCGAAAGAAGGCGCATGCCTGCTCATCGGCCGCGTTCAGCAGGGCTGCCAAGGCAGCACGGTCGGCAGAAAACCATTGGCTGCCGGCATAGGCCGTTTGCGCGGCGGGCAGGATTTTATCAGCCGCCTGAAACGCTTTGGTGAGCAATTTGCCGGGCAGGCGGCGCTGCCAAGCGGTGTCGGCGTGCGGCGTGTTGAACCGCACGCGGTAGCGCAGGCGCGGCGCGGCGCGGCATTCCAGCAGCAGGCTGCCGCTTGGTAGTTCGGCAAATTCGCGTTCGATTTGCGCAGGAGATTGCAGCAACACGCAGTTGCCACTCACCAGGTGCACAAAGCGGATGTCTGCATCGGCCAGCGCGGCACGCATCAGATGCAGCGTGGCTTCCACCATGCTGAAGCCCGCCCAGCAGATGTTGACGCGCTGCGGAATCAGGCGCGCATTCGGCGGCAGGGGCAGCAACGCGCCGATATCCGCCTTGGCATCGTAGTGCAGCAGCAGGCGGATTTCGGGGTGGCGCTCGGCCAGCCGCAGCCAATACAGCGGCGGGCGGTGGCACAAAATTAAAAAGGCGCTGCTCATAACGCTAAACAGTTATCGTGAAACTCACTCAATATCGATAATCGGAATGCCCAACTGCGCCATCACTTCATAAATCCGCGCCACGCCGGGCGTGTGAAAGGCGGCTTCTGCGGGGCGCACGGCATACACGGTAGTACGCGGGAAGGCGTACACATTCAGCGCGGCGGTGCTGACGAGGTGGTACACCTCGAAGCGGGTATCAGGCTCGCGGCGCAGGCTTTCCAATAGATAGTCTTCAAAAATCAGCGGGCTGGCAATGTATTCGGCGCCCGATACGCGGTAGGTTTCGCGCGGGTGCGGGAAATATTCGCCAATCTCAAAACGGCGCAGCAGGCTTTCGGCCAGCGCGGCGTTATCTGCCACATTAGGCAGTAATGGCTGGCCGAGCAGGATGCAGCGGGTGCGGGTGGGCACGGGATTTGTGGCAGCCATGCTGGCCATATTTTTTTCAGGTAGCCTTTCGTTTAAGCCACACTCATCCACTGCCCCATTTTCGCTTCTCAGCACCTCTCTGCCTTCGCTTTGGCGAAGCCCACCCTGCCCGCTTTCAGGTAGCCCTTGCCCGGCTGCCGCCCACAAATCCAGCGGCACGGTGGGCGCGGCAATATTGGGCTGGCCGGGATAGAGCGTGTGGTGCCGACGCGAGAGGCGGCGCAGGCCTTCGGTTTGCAGGCGGATGCCGCGCAGGCGGTTCATCAGCTGCCGCTGGCGGTTGCTGCTATTGCGGTAGAGCACACTGCCGGGAATCAGGTTACCCGTGCCGTCGTCGAAGGTTTCCAGTGCGGCAAAGCGGATGCGGTTCAGCACATATTGCACGTTCGGATTATCGATGCTGGCGGCAAAGGCGGTGGCGTATTCTTTATCCAGCCCGCGCAGCAGGCGGGGCAAACCCAGCTCGCGCCGCCATTTGCTTTGCGGAATCAGGGCATATTCGGCATGGCGGCTGCCCGCAGAGGCTACCTGAAAATAATGCCGAAACTTAGCATTATCCGCATCTTCGTAGCACAGCATCAGCAAATCGAACGGCTCTGCGCGCTGCGCCATCAGCCGCTGCGCCATCAAGGCCTGCAGGGGCGTGAGGCAGATAATTAAATTCGCCAAATCAGCCATACGGTTTCACCTGCCGGAACAATATCGGGAAAATCAGCGCGTTGCCGGCAATCATCGCCAGCGGCACCCATTGGATGCCCACCCGCGCGGTGAGAAGCAACACCAGCAGATAGCCGCCCGCCGAGAGCAGCGAAGTGAGCGCGATGCGCTGGTTTTGCGCGTGGTAAAACAAATAATTCACCTGCAAATAATAGGGCACGGTTAAACCGAAACCAAGCAGAAACAGGCAGATATAGTAATGCACCCCCGCATACTGCGCTCCGAGCAGCCACAGAAACAGCCGCTCCGGCATCAGCCAGGCCACCAATGCCGGCAACGGCGCAGCCAAGAGCGAGAGCAGTGCCCAGCGGCGCACCGTGGCCGCCGTGATTTTGCCGCTGCGCAAGGCTTGGTAGTAATACGGCACGGTGGCTTTGTTTAGCGCCATCAACAGCACGCCCAGCACGCTGGCGGTTTGGTAGCCCGCCGAATACACGCCCAGCGTGGCAGCGGAATAGCCCTGATAAATCACCACGCGGTCGAACTGCCCTTTCACATAATTGCCCGCATGATGAATCACCAAAGGCAGGCCGAGCGCGAAAATATAGCGCAAAGCCTGCCGCACCCGCCGCCGGTTGAAACCCAGCCGCTGCCCGCCACTTCGCCGATAAAGCAGATAGGCCGCCAGCGACACCAGCGCATTGCCGACAAACAGCGCCAAGAAACGCCGCTCCACCGGATAATCCGCACTCATTTCCAACAGCCACACCGTGAATACGGTGGTAAACAGGCTGCTGCCAAACTGAATGGCCGTATAGGACAAGGCCTGTTTGCGGCATTGGCGCAGGCTCAATTGCGTGGCCAGCACCGTTTGTGCCGCTGCCGCACACACCACCGCCGCCAGCGCCAGCGAATGCAGCTGCCATGCTGCCAATAGGCCGATGAGCGCGGCAAAGGCGGTATACAGCGCGCCGGCATACACCACGCTGTGCAGGTTGCGCTGGCCATACACATAGTAATACCGCGTAACCGCGCCATCCTGGCTCATGCCAAAGCCGATAAGCAGCAGCGAAAACGCCGCCTGATAATACGACAGCTCGCCAAACCCCGCCGTGCCCAGCTTGCGCGTGAGATAAGGCAGCAGCAGGAAAGGCATGGCCTTGGCCAACATTTCGCCGACAAGGTAGATGAGGCTGTCTTTGAGAATCTTCATGTTTCACTACGAAGCTAATATTAAACTTCCTACATATCCAAGCACAGAATATTTGGCACAAACGGTTGGGCTGCGTCCTGCTCTGCTGGCACAGCCGAACGGAGTGCGGTTTTTCGGGGAATAAGGGCTTGCATGCCCGAAGCGGCGAAGCCGCAAGTTGCGAGCCTGTCCGAAAAACCGTGTGCAGTGAGGGAAGTTTGGCAAAGCCAAACCTGTGCCCGCAGTCGCCTTTCTTTGCTTCCTTTCTTTGGCGAAGTAAAGAAAAGGAAGTGCCCGCGCCGGCATGAGGCGCAAAGGTGAACAAGGCATAAATGAGAAAGGCTACCTGAAATTTGGCAAACTGCTTCAAACACAACAAAAAGCGAATTTCCAGCTTCGTTGGTACTCATGTTTTCAGGTAGCCTCTAACACCGCCGTGAGGCTACCTGAAACTTTTTCTACTCTTCCACACAATCCCAATCGGTTGCCGTATTAGCCGCCACATCGCGGCGCAGGTGTTTGCCGATGAGCGCGTCGTAATGCTTGGGCGCCAGCCCGTAGCCGGGGCGCACGCTGCGGATGCAGTCGGCGCCGATGGTGTCGCCCGCTTGCATATCTTTCACAAAATACAGCGAACGGCGGAACTGGATATTGCCCTGCTCGCTCGATTTCAAGCCGTAATCGGCCTGCCCCAGCGCCTGCCAGGCGGTATGGCTGCTGCGGCACAATTCGGCCAAATCCTGCGACTCTAAAGAAAAACTGTCGTCCGGGCCGCCGCCGTTTCTGTCTAGCGTGAAGTGTTTTTCGATCACGCACGCACCGAGCGCCACGGCGGCAATGGCGGTGGTGTTGTCTAACGTGTGGTCGGACAAACCCACCGGCACGCCGAAGCGCTGCGCCATATCGGGCAGGGTGCGCAGGTTGTAATCCGCCGCCGGTGCGGGGTAGCCGCTCACGCAGTGCAGCAGCACCAATTCCTTGCAGCCGCCTTCGCGCGCGGCGGCCACGGCTTCGGCGATTTCTTCGGCATCGGCCATGCCGGTGGACACAATCATCGGCTTGCCGGTTTGTGCCACATAGCGGATCAGCGGCAAATCCACCGCTTCAAACGAGGCGATTTTGTAAGCCGGGGTGTCGAGGCTTTCCAGCAGATCCACCGCCGTAAAGTCAAACGGCGAGCTGAAAATGGTGATGCCTTGCTCGCGGGCAAAATCGAACAGCGGCTTGTGCCATTCCCAAGGCAGATGCGCTTTTTGATACAGCTCGTGCAGCGTTTGCCCGTCCCACAGGCCACCTTTGATTTGGAACTCGGGCGCGTTGCTGCGTAGAGTAATGGTGTCGGCAGTGTAGGTTTGGATTTTGACGGCATCGGCACCGGCAGCCTTGGCCTGTTCTATGATTTTGAAGGCGGTTTGCAGGCTGCCGTTATGGTTGGCCGACATTTCGGCAATGATATAGGGCGAATGGGCAGCGCCGATGGGGCGGCCGTTGATCTGGAATGTGGGTTTCATGGGTGGTTTCGGTTTCAGGTAGCCTTCATGGGGGAGGCTGCCGTTTTAGTGTTTAATACAAAAAATCTTCGGCACGAAGCACAAATGACAAAGCCTGCTGCGTATCCTGCCCGGCTGCCTTATCGGTCGGGCAGAAACCGAGTTTGCGGTGCATGGCCAGGCTGGCGGCGTTATGCGGCAACACCTGGCCGTACACTTCGCGCATATTCAGGCGGCAGAAAGCGTATTGTAACGCCAGCTGCCCCAATGTGCCGCCGTGGCCTTGACCGCGCGGGCAATCGGGCGCGAGGTAGAAGCCCCATTCGCAGAGGCCGCCGCCCAAGTGCTTAAAGCTGGCATAGCCCTGCGCCGTGCCGCCGGTTTCATACAGCAGCATGGTGAACTCGGGGTTGGCCAGCTGGCGGGCAAACCATGCCTGATGCCCATCCCAAGCGATTTCCCCGCTATCAAACATAAAGCGTCGGATCTCGGGATGGTTGCGCCACTCAAACAGGCGGCGGCAATCGGCAGGCGACGCAGGGCGCAATACAGCAGGCGCGAAATCAGCCAAATTATTGGCTGCCCGCAACACCCCGCGCCCATCGCACAGCGCGGCGGCGCGGCGGCTTTGCTCTGCCCGCAGGGCAGGCGCTTCGGACAGCAGTCGGGCCAAGCTGGCAGGCAAATCCGCCATATTGGCCACACTCGCCACTCCGGCCTGCTGCAAGGTTTCTGCGATGCCGCGTTGGTTTTCCGCCAACACCAGCATCATGGTGGGCAATCCCAGGCAGCAGCGTTCCCACGAAGTGCTGCCCGCCGCGCCGATGGCCAAATCGGCTTCGGCCATCAGTTCGGCCATATTGTTGGCGCCCACCAGCACGCGGCAAGGATACGGCATGCTATCGGCAAAAGCCTGCACGGTGGCGGTGTGCGGCGCGGTTTTGCCCATCACCACGGTAACGCGGCAGACAGCAGGCAGGCTACCTGAAAGCGCCTGCAGCACCGCCAACGTATGGTTATCCTTATCCACGCCGCCCAAGTTCACTAAAATATGCTTCAGGTAGCCTGTTTCGGCTTGGGCAGCACGGCGTTGCAGGCTCGCCTCGCGCCACCGTGCAAACTCTTCGCGCAACAGGGCGTAGCGCGTACCAGTGAGCAGACGGCAGGCGGGCGGCACCAGGCCGGCGTAATCAGCGGGAGTGTGGCCGAGATTTTGATCCAGCAGCAAATCGGCGGCGTGGGGGCGGTCAGCCAAGTCGTCGATCGCCATCAGGCGGCTGCCTGCAGCGGCTTTGGCAGCCAGTTCCCACTCGGCGGATAAGGCGTAGTGGTCGCAAATAATCCAATCCGGCGCAAAAGCGCGGATAGGCGGCACGCAATCGGCGGCATCCTGCGCCTGCGATACGGGCAGCCAATGGGCATGAGCTAGCTGAACGCACGTTGCTGCCTGCGCTTCGCTTTTGCTGCGCAGAAGTTCACCGCGCTCGCTTTCAGGTAGCCCTCCGGCCTGCGGCGGCACGGGCAACAACACTAAGCCGAAACCGGCGCGCTCGATGGTTTCGCCCAAATGGCCGGGCAGCGCACGGCAGATAAAGCGCACCTCATGGCCGCGCCGCGAAAGCTCGTGCGCCAGCGTGAGGCAGCGCATGATGTGGCCGCTGCCGATTTGGAGGGACGCGTCTGCACGGATGAGGAATTTCATGTTCTACAACTTTCAGGCTACCTGAAAATATCTAGCCGTTTTCTTTTATCAATTCAAACGGCAAGCCCGACCTTTCCGCTAGCTGCCGCGCGAAGATTTTGGCACGACTCTGATCGTGGCTACTTTTGAGCAAGATTTTTCCACCGTTTCGCAACAACAGCCACACCTTCCCTTCTCCAGAAAATCCTCCAGAAAAACAAATATTTTGAATTTCACTATAAGCAAACTCATACTGCGTCCGCCACGACAATTTGCGCCATACAAAAACATTCAACACCAGCTGCTTACTATCACGCAGTGCACAAATTTTATAAGCGCTTTTGATGCGCCTCCAAACAAAAATTGGGAAACCAAGCAGCAAACCGCTGGCTACAATTAGATAGAACCAAGCACGAACGCCATCCGCCTCGCCATCACTCAGCCAACGCAGCAAGGTGGTCCACATCACGATAATCCATGCATAAGCAAGTAGATAAATCCAAATCTGATTTCTGCCAAAAGTATATTGCACCACCCGTTTTTCTCTACTAAACATCATCGTCTCCTTAATTCAGGCTACCTGAAAACTAGTACAGCAAACTGCTATGCGGCAACATCACTCCCCCCGCTCCCGCAACACGCGCCACATCACTTCCGCACGCGCCCAATCTTCCGGCGTATCAATATCCTGCACACGATAGCGCGGCAATTTCACGGCAGCAGAACGGCTGTTGAAAATCGGTTTTCCCGCCAGCCAAGCCTCGGCACTGCCCCAATAAAACTGCCCCGCATCGTGCCAAGCGTGCTCCAAATCCTGCGAGCGCACGGCAAAATTCTCCGGCTGAAACATCGACACGCCGCCCTGCCCGTCCAGCCGCAGGGCACGCTGGATAGGAAAGGGGAAATCGGTTACCGAAAAGGCATAATCGCCGCCGCTTCGGCGCAGCGTGTCCAGCCCGCGCTGTAAATCAGTTGGGCGCACAAACGGAGCAGTGGCATACAGGCAGCAGACTTCGGACAAGGCTGGCTTGAGGCTACCTGAACAATCCGGCTGCCCGCTCTTGCCGTGCAGCAATCCGCTGCGCTCACTTTCCGCCAGCAGCGCGGCAACGGCATGGCGCATCACGGTGCCGGTGGTGGCGAAATCATCCGCCAGCTCAGGCGGGCGCACAAACGGGGTTTCCGCACCATATTGCCGCGCCACGGCGGCGATTTCTTCATCATCGGTCGACACCACCACACGGGTAAAGCAGCCGCTATCCAGCGCCGCTTCGATGGAATAGGCAATCATCGGCTTGCCGTTGAATGGCTTGATATTTTTGCGCGGAATGCGTTTGCTGCCACCACGGGCAGGAATGATGCAAAGGGTCATGGAGTAGCGGTTTCTGCCAGCCTTTGGGAAGGCGTGGCGCATACAGTTTATTAAGGCGGGGATTATAGCTGATTTGGGTAGGCCGCCGCAGCGGTTTGCGATGTGCGCAGGCAGGGATTGTGGCGGGTACAACAAGGGTTTCGGCGGGGCTTGGCATGGCAAATATAAAATCCGCCCGTTTATCAAAAAGGCTACCTGAAACTTTTCAGGTAGCCTCAAATTTGTGTGCGGCACTTCAAATATGCCGATACACCTCGTCAAACGGCAGGCGGTAGCGCTCACCCCAAATGCCGTGGCCTTCCTTGCGGATGCCGCAGAAAACAACCATGTTGATTTCAGCGCCGCGCGGCAGGTTCAAAATGCGTTTCACGCGGCGGCTGTCCAGCCCTTCCATCGGGCAGGTGTCGTAGCCCGCTTCAGCCATAGCGAGCATAAAGGTTTGTGCCGCCAAGCCGCAGCTTTTGTGCACCACGATACGCATATCGGCTTCAGACACGTCGCGCATCATCGGGCGGAACAGGCCGATGCTCCATGAGAGCATTTTGCGAAACGCGCCGAGCAGGCCGAAGCAGCGGGCATAAACAAAGGGCATGAGCTTGTTGCGGTAGCCTTCTTCCGCCTGAATGCGTTTGGCCTGTTTTTCGGGCGGACTGTTGCGTTGGATGTTGCCGCGCTCAAAATCGAGCACAGTTTGGGCGCGGCTGCGGTACAGGTCTTGGCGGGTAACGAACACCACCATCTGCGGCGCGGTGGCGGCGGCTTTCTGCCCGAGGCAGGCTTCGGCAAGCTGCTTCAACACAGCAGCATCGGTGATGTGGTAGAACTCATAAAGCTGCATATTGGAGCTGCTGGGGGCAAGCTGGGCGAGACGCAGGCATTGGCGCACGGTATCGGCATCAATGGGAGAGTCGCCGTAGTGGCGCACGGAACGGCGGCGTTCGAGGACTTGTTGCAGAGTCATTGGTGTTCCTTTCAGGAGGGATTTCAGGCAGCTTTGGGAGGCTACCTGAAAATGGTGGCCTTCGCTCTAATACCACACAATAGGCTGTATGGGTTAGGCAGCGGCAACCAGTTCGGCAAATTCGGCTTCGATTCGGGCAACACGTTTGGCATCGCAGCTTAGGCATAGAAATCTACCGCGCCGACCGATGGCCAACTGCAAGGCGCCACCGCAGCGGCTGCATTCGCCCCCGAGTTGCTCAAACGCGCGGATGGGCGTTTCCAACTGTGGGTTCAAGTGTTTGGCCAAATAGGCAAACTGCTGTTTTTCAAAATCATTGGAAATACGCAGCCGCCGCAGATGGCGGCATTGCGCCAGGATGCGGATGTCGTCGTCGGCCAGCTTGGTATTAGTGAGCGAGAAATCGGTTAAGGCGGGCAGCTCGGCAACGGGGGCGATGCTGTCTAGCTGCAAGGGCGGGGTGCCGTAGCCTTGGTTGCCGGAGAGGTGCAGCGTGGTGAGCTCATTTAGGCTGCCGATGCCGTCCAGCCGGCGCAGTTTGGCAAAGTGAAAGAGAACGAGCGTCTGCAATCCTTCGATGCGGAAAACGGGCGATAAGTCGGTGATTTTGCCGCCCCATTCCAGCGAGAGGTGCCGCAAGGCGCGCAGCGGGGCGAAATCGGGCAGCTCTGGCGCGGTGATGTGGTAGAGGTGCAGGCTTTGAACCTGTGTGGCGCGCAGCACGGTCGGCCAGTTTTTGGCAGCGATATTGCGGATGTCGAGCTCGGCGGCGGTGAGGAGTTCGGTTTCGTCGATGTCTTTTTGGTTGAGCAGCAGCATGGTTTCTCGGTGTCAAAGCAGTGAGCGGTAGGGATTGGATGCGGAATGGGAGGTGTTTGCGTTTTTCAGGTAGCCTTCAGGCCTCCTGCAACAGCCAGCCCATCCCCTGCCAAATCAAAGCATAGCGGACAAACTTGCCCACTGCCAGCACTGCCGTGCATGCCCACGCGTTCAAACGCAGCCAGCCGGCAGCCAGGGGCAAAGCATCGCCAGCCACGGGCAGCCAAGCCAAAAGCAGCAGCCATGTGCCGTACCGCTGCAGCAGGTTCACGGCACGGGGAGACAGCTTGCTTTGGCCGCGCTCCGGCAGTTGGCGGCCGAGCCAATAGGAAGTGAGGCTGCCCAAGGTGTTGCCGCTGCCTGCCGCCAGCCAGGCCGCCCACGCGGCTTCTGGGCGCTGCCATAAGAAGGCGGCAAACGCGGCCTCAGACGTACCGGGCAGCAGCGTGGCGGAAGTGAAAGCGGAAAACCACAGCGCAGCGAGTAGGAAGAAATCAGACATCATCAATGGCGTTGCAGGCTACCTGAACAATGAAAATAAGGTTTCCGAAAAAAGCCGTGTTGCGGCACAACTAAAACCAGAACACCCAAGCAAGCAGCCAACAGGTTTAGGCTATAATCAGGGCTTCATTTTACAAGGAAAACGCCATGCCCCACACCCTGCCCCGCGGCCTCTATCGCCACTACAAAGGCAATCTCTACGAACTGCTGCACACGGCACGGCACAGCGAAACGGAAGAGCCGCTGGCTGTGTACCGTGCGCTTTATGGCGACTACGGCGTGTGGGTGCGCCCGCTGGCGATGTTTGCGGAGGAAGTGACAACAGAAAACGGCTCTGTGGCGCGGTTTGCGCTGGTGAAGGCGTTTGACTGACGGCTGAAACACCGAAGGCTACCTGAACGTACCCCTTGCTTCTGCGCCCAACCGGCTTATAACCGGCAGCAATTTCCATAAAAGTAATCATTCTTTCACAAAATGCCGTGTGCTTGATACAGTTTGCCGACGTTGAACTGCCGATAAGGACAAGCCATGAATTTTGTGAAACCGGAACATTTGCGCGACTTCTACCCCCATGAAATCTTGCAGGATTCTCTGCAGAAAGCTCAGGCCAAATCGGGCTCGAGCCTGAAAACGCTGGCAATTTTGAGCTTTCTGGGCGGCGGTTACGTGGGCTTCGGCTATTTGGCGTTTTTAAAAGTGGTTACCGGCATTCCGCCCGAATGGTCGGGGCTGGCCAACTTACTGGGCGCGGCCGTGTTCCCGATCTGCCTGATTTGTATTCTGATTGGCGGCGGCGAGCTGGCCACGGGCAATATGATGCTGATGGGGCTGGGCTGGTTTGGCAAAAGAATCAATGTGGCCAACCTGATGCGCAACTGGCTGATCGTGAGCTTGGGCAATTTGGCCGGGGCTTTGTGTATGGCATATTTCCTCGGGCATTTCGTGGGCTTGACCGAAGGTGTGGCGGCGGCGAAAACCGTTGCCATTGCCGAAGCCAAGGTGGGCATGAGCTTTGGCCGCTCATTTGTGTCGGCCATTGCCTGCAACTGGATGGTGTGCATGGGCATTTGGTTTTATTTCGGCGCGAAGCAGACTTCGGGGCGGATTTTGGCGATGTGGTTTCCGGTGATGACCTTTGTGCTGATTGGGCTGCAACACTTTGTGGCCAATATGTTTATCATTCCGGCCGGCATTTTTGCGGGGGCGAATGTGTCGTGGGGGCAGTTTTTTGCCAATATGATTCCTGTGTTTCTAGGTAACGTGGCCGGCGGCACGGCGTTTGTGGCGGCCTCGTATCTGCACGCGTATAAGCATTTATTGAAAGACGATTATTCGATTTAGCCGGCATACCGCGCTATTAAAAGGCTACCTGAAAACTGGTTTCAGGTAGCCTTTACCGTATTGGTGTGCACTAGCCGAAAGCGCGCGCCAACACATCCACTACTTTATCCTGTTCGGCTTCGGTCAGCCCGAAATACAGCGGAATGCTGATTGCGCCGGCGTAGTAGGCTTCGGCGGCAGGGAAGTCGCCCGGTTTGAAGCCGAAGTGTCGGCGGTAATAAGGCTGAGTGTGGACGGGGATGTAGTGCACGTTGGCACCGATGCCGTTTTGCCGCAGGAAGTCGAACACTTGACGGCGGGTTTTGCCGCTGTCGGCTCGCACTTGCACAGGATAGAGATGCAAGGCGGAGCGGCTTTCTGGATGGCGCTGCGGCAAGATGAGCGGCAGGCGGGCCAGCAGGCGGTCGTAGCGCGCGGCGAGCTCGTGGCGGCGGGCGACGAATTCGTCGATGCGGGTCATCTGGCTCACGCCGAGCGCGGCTTGCAGCTCGGTCATGCGGTAGTTGTAGCCGAGGTCGATTTGCTGGTAATACCAAGCGCCGTCCGGCTCTTGAGTCATTTCTTCAGGATTGCGGGTGATGCCGTGGCTGCGCAGCAGAGCAAGTTTTGCCGCAAGCTCCTGGCTGTTGGTGAGGGCGGCGCCGCCTTCGGCGGTGGTGATGATTTTGACGGGGTGGAAACTGAATACGGTGATGTCGCTATATTGGCAGCTGCCGACTTTGCCGCCCTGATAGCTGCCGCCGACGGCGTGGGAAGCGTCTTCAATGATTTTGAAGCCGTATTCTTTGGATAATGCGTGGATTTCCCGCATATCGCAGGGTTCGCCCGAAAAGTGAACCGGCACCACGATTTTGGGCAGGCTACCTGAAACTTTGGCCGCCTGCAGCTTGGCTTCCAGCGCGGCGGGAGACATATTCAGGGTGTGCGGGTCGATGTCCACAAAATCCACATCGGCACCGCAATAGCGGGCACAGTTGGCGGAAGCGGTGAAGGTGATGGGGGATGTCCACAGGCTGTCGCCTTTGCCTAAGCCGAGAGCGAGACAGGCGAGATGCAGGGCAGAAGTGGCACTGTTTACGGCCACAGCATGCTGCGCGCCACAGTAATTCTTCAGGCTGTCTTCAAAGGCAGGCACTTGCGGGCCTTGGGTGAGGAAGTCGGATTGGAGCACACGTACAACGGCAGCTATGTCGGCTTCGGAAATGGTTTGGCGGCCGTAGGGGATCATTTTAGGGATTTCTCCTTTGCTTGGATTGTTGGAGTTTTCAGGTAGCCTTTTAGGATTGGAGGCTACCTGAAAATTTGTAATATCTAGGGATTGGATAAATACGGATACAGCCGTTCACGCCCGTCTTGGTACACCATCACCGTATCGATTGCCTCAACCGCCATGCCAGTGCCGTGATACAGGCATTTTTGCTGCGGGTCGGGGGCCAGCCCGCTGCCGAGATAGCCGATTTGCAGAGGCTTTTGTTCGGCAGCACGGCGTTGCAGCAATGCGGCAGCAGCTTGGGTTTGTTCGGCGGTAGGATGGCCGGGGTCGAGCCCGCCGATGCCGATATTGAGTTTATCCCAAAAAGTGCGCTTGGGTGGAATAATGCGGACGCGGTATTGCGTGCAGCCGTCCGCATGAATTGTACGCCCTGTTTGACGGACGGCAAACCGATAGCTGCCTTGGCTGCCGGAAACGCCGGTTATATAGGCTTCCGCAGCATCGCCGCCTGCAAGGGCGGGGAGGGGGAATAGAAGAGCGAGAAAAACTAGGAAAGTAAAGTTGCGCATGGATTTCGGGCTACTTGAAAACTGAAAATGTATGGGCAACGAGTGCCATCCTACTTCTTTGCTTTGTTGTAGAAGACATGTGCCAGGATTCGTCGCTGTCTTGGCCGGTAGGATGCAGGCTGCTTTTTTAGGGTTTTGCAGCCGTTAAAAAGCAGCCTGCACTTTCATATCCGCACTCAAATCGCGCCGATTTTCTCTTTGTTCGCCTCAATCCACGCCTGTAATTCCTCGCGCGTCATCCATTCCGCGTTGTTGTCGCTGGCATACACGAAGCCTTCGGGCACTTTCACACCGTTTTTGATGCGCTCGGGTGTTTCGTCCCAGCCGTTGATGACGGGCAGGATTTTGAAGTGTTCGGGATATTCGTAGGTGTGGAACGAGTCTTCCGCGCCAATCATCTGCTCGTGCAGTTTTTCGCCGGGGCGGATGCCGACGGTTTCCTGCGCGCATTCGGGTGCAACGGCGGCAGCCAAATCGCAAATGTTCATGGACGGGATTTTTTTCACATAAATTTCGCCGCCCACCATGTCGTCAAACGCGTGCCACACGAGCTCCACGCCCTGTTCCAGCGAAATCATGAAGCGGGTCATGCGCGGGTCGGTAATCGGTAGTGTGCCGCGTTCGCGCTGGGTGAGGAAAAACGGAATCACCGAGCCGCGCGAGCCCATCACGTTGCCATAGCGCACCACGGCGAAGCGGCAGCCGTGTTCGCCGGAATAGGCGTTGCCGGCCACGAAGAGTTTGTCGCTGGCGAGCTTGGTCGCGCCGTATAAATTGACGGGGCTGCTGGCTTTGTCGGTGGACAGGGCGACGACGCGCTTCACGCCTTTGTCGATGCAGGCGTCAATCAGGTTCATTGCGCCGTTGATGTTGGTTTTCACGCACTCGAACGGGTTGTATTCGGCGGTGGGGACGATTTTGGTGGCGGCGGCATGGACGACGTAATCCACGCCGTCGAGCGCGCGGTAAAGGCGGTCTTTGTCACGCACGTCGCCGATGAAGAAGCGCACGCGTTTGTCGCCCTGAAATTTTTTCGCCATTTCCCACTGCTTCATTTCGTCGCGGGAGAAGATGATGATTTTTTTGGGATTGTATTTGGCCAGGGTCATGGGCACGAAGGTGTTGCCGAACGAGCCGGTGCCGCCGGTTACGAGGATGGTGGAGTTAGAAAGCATGAATAACCTGTTGTTTTAGCTTAATGGAATCGCTGATTCCACCGAGAAATCATTTTAATGGAAACAGCGTAATATGAAGTGGCGGATTATAGCACCGGCATTCGGCGGCTTCTATCGTGCCGCAGGCTACCTGAAAGGCGGTAGTACACAGCCCAAATAGAAATAACAGCGTGGATTCAGCTCGCCTCACTCCTATTTAAAGTAGCCATACATTACAATGGCGCTTTTCCCCTACTCCACCCTATCATCTATGTCTGTTGCTCAAGACCTTACCCTGCTCCTCGTGCGCGATGCTGCCGAGCCAGAAATGTGGATAGATATCTGGGCACGCAGCTACCCGCTCGTGCAACAGGTAGCCTGTGCTGCCGACGAAGGCATTGTCCACTGGCAACGTAAAATCAACACGGCGTGGCAGCTTATCCCCGGCCAGACCATGATTGTGGCACACGGCGCAGGCGTACCGGCCGTCATGGCCTGGCAGTTCCAAAACAGTATGCGCAACCAGCAACGCATCCGCGGCATGATTTTGGTCTCCCCCCTGCAATCTGCCTGTATAGATGATGAATGGCACACCCTGCAACGCGCACGCACCAACTGCAAAGCCGCTTTAGTAATCGGGCAAGATGAAAATCCGCTGTGCCCAGCTAACTGGGCAAACGATACCGCCACCTCCTGGCAAGCCCGCTTGTTACAAGCGCCGCAGCCCGGCCACCTCAACCAGCACTTAGGTGGCTGGCAATGGGGCATGCGGCTGATGCAGGAAATGTTGTGGGATAGCTAAAGAACAACACCGTTTTCAGGTAGCCTCTGCTTCAATATCCAACATTTCCTACACACACTCCATACCAATATAAAAACTCTCAACACATTGAAATAAATTAGGTTCACACCCACTCACTTAACCACATACAGACAATCAGAAATCAAAACCGAAAGCCTATTTTAGGTATACGGCATCCCGCCCTAATCCACCTTGCTGCAACAATAGTATAGGGATTACACCATAAATTCCGTTTCCGCTCAGGATAAACATTGACAGTAAACCGCTTAATCTTTAAAATTAAAGTTTTCTTATATTAATTTGGATTTTCCTGCTATGAAAACCTTCTCAGCCAAACCGCACGAGGTGAAGCGCGAATGGTATGTCATTGATGCCCAAGACAAAGTTCTGGGTCGCGTGGCTACCGAAGTCGCCCGTCGCTTGCGTGGCAAACACAAGCCCGAATACACCCCGCACGTAGACACTGGCGACTACATCATTGTAGTTAATGCCGACAAACTGCGTGTTACCGGTGATAAAAATGAAGGCAAAATCTACTACCGTCACTCTGGCTTCCCCGGCGGTATCTACCAGCGCACCTTCCGGGAAATGCAAGACAAATTCCCCGGCCGCGCCCTGGAACAAGCTGTTAAAGGCATGTTGCCCAAAGGCCCCTTGGGCTATGCCATGATTCGCAAGCTGAAAGTGTACGCTGGTAGCGAACATCAGCATGCCGCCCAACAACCCAAAGTATTGGAAATTTAAGGACACCATTTTATGAACGGTAAATACTACTACGGCACTGGCCGTCGCAAGAGTTCTGTAGCCCGTGTGTTCCTGCAAAAAGGTTCTGGTCAGATTGTGGTAAACGGTCGCCCCGTTGACGAATTTTTCGCCCGTGAAACCAGCCGCATGGTGGTGCGTCAACCTTTGGTTCTGACCGAAAATGCTGAAGCATTCGATATTATGGTAAACGTATGCGGCGGCGGTGAAACCGGCCAATCCGGCGCTATTCGTCACGGCATCACCCGTGCTCTGATCGACTACGATGCAGGTTTGAAATCTGCTCTGTCTCAAGCTGGCTTCGTTACTCGCGACGCCCGTGAAGTGGAACGCAAGAAATTCGGTCTGCGCAAAGCACGTCGTGCCAAACAGTTCTCCAAACGTTAATTCGTTTATATTACAGAAGAGCCGGTTTCCCCGGCTCTTTATTTATGCACAAGCATTTAAGGCTACCTGAAAATCTCAGGTAGCCTTAAATGCTTAAAGAATACTATTTATGACACCCTACCTTGTTCACCTAGCCGGCTGCTGATTATCCAGGAAAAGGTAAGGCCGGACAGCGTGGTTTATACTGATTGCCACAGTGCCTACAATGTATTGGATGTTAGCGAGTTTAACCACTTGCGCATCAATCACCGTACCTGTTTTGCAGACAGGCAAAACCACATTAACGGGATTGAGAACTTCTGGAGTCAGGCCAAACGTCATTTGCGTAAATCCAACGGCATTCCGAAAAAGTATTTCAAGCTGTATTTGAAAGAGTACGAATAGTGATTTAACAACAAGGAAATCTCAAATTGCTATGTTAAAACAAATGGTAAAAGATAGTTTAACCTAGTTATCTAGGACAACCCCTTATTATTTCTTATCAACGGAGTGTTAAAACACAGCCTAAAATAACAAACCCTTATGCATAGTTATTTAATATTACCTCTATACCTTTCTTTCCAAATTCTTCATACAAGGGAGAAGATTTATCATTTAATGATTTTTGTAGCTGATAGATTGTTACAAACCAATCTTTATCTAAAGAATCAAATAGCGATTTCGCTTTTTTATTATGAGTATTAAATGCAAATACACCCCAGTCAACAGGGTAATATTGTGCTGCACACCAACTAAGATTATGCGGTGTTATTACAACTCCTGTGAAATTAATTTCTTTCTCGTATATTATTTTACCTATATCTGTTAAATTATTATTTACTACATCCACATTGACCACAGGACTATCACTGACTGAAGTAAAAATATCTAATTCTAAATAATTATTTAAAATTAGAATATTGCTAAACTCATTTGCAAATTCTTTATTGCTAAATAATGGAAAATCAAAAAATAAAAATTTATTATACTTTAACTCTTTATTGAAGAAAAAGAAATCTGGAAATCTAAATTCATTTTTAGTCATAATTTCACTAAATTTATTCATAGAAATTATCTCCTATTTAATATTGTATCTAACACTCCCTTTTTTTAAATAGTAAACATTTGGCTGACTAGTTACATGACGTGAAAAACCATTTCTTTCTAGATTAATCATAACTTCTTCTTGTGATATATTGGCAAAAATCTGAGTAGACGAATTCCTAGTAGTCCCGCTTTCAAATTGAGAACTATTCGCTCGCATGTCATTAGCAGCCCTTTCAACATATGCTCTATGCTTTTCCTTGATATTATTTGATCTATTATGACGATTACCATTATTCAGATCAGGTGGCATAGGCGCGCCTGCAGCAGCTATAACCTGCTGGGGTTGTGTAGTAGTTGCTTTTGCTGACCGATTTTGTTTTTATCCTCCTTCATGAGACCCCTGCCCTTGATTAGCAGGAATGGTATTTAGATGTAAATATAAAATACTATACAGAATCCCTACGGCAGCTAGTTGGGTTCCAGTAGCCTTATTTGCCCCGCCAAAATAACTGTTTGCAGCACCTGATAATTTATTAGCTGCTCCTTTACTCCCCTCCAAAAGTCTGGCTGTATTACGATGCATATTACTTCCCATTGATGCAGAATTTTTGGAAATATTTAAGGGGCTGACGTAGATTAGCAGTTATGCTAGGCTACGAAAATGCAGATAACCAAT
>NZ_DBHKXY010000062.1:0-47300 GCF_057315495.1 Eikenella sp. | reverse complement strand
CCTTGCAGGATAAGGCTTGCGGGGGGCTTTAGCACCTTTTTTGTTACTTATGCCCCATTATGGAAACCGCTATCAGAAAAACGTAATACTTTAAAGGTATTAAGTAGGCGCATTGAGCAATTAAACGTATTGCTTAACATGGAAAGCAATAGAAAAGATGTATCTGACAAAGTAATAAAGTCAGGCATAAACAGGATAATTGATGTAATAAAAACAGAGATAGAAAGCTGTAAAAGCGCTATTCAAAGCTTGATAGATTCCGATAAAGAGTTAAGCCATAACCAACAGCTTTTACAAACAATCAGCGGCGTAGGAAAGACAACGGCCGCATGGTTGTTATCCGTGCTGGTTGATATAGATAAATTTGAGAACTCAAAGAAGTTAATCAGCTATTTAGGACTATCGCCCGTAATCAAAGATTCAGGCACAAGCGTTCGACAAGCCAAAATATCCAAGATGGGCGATAAGAAAGTAAGGAAAGCGCTTTACTATCCGGCTCGGGCAGCTTGTCTAAGATCCAAACTGTGGCGGCCTTGGTTTGAACAAAAGATAAAACAGGGCAAACACCCAAAGCAAATCTATGTCCTGATGATGTGCAAAATCGTCAAATACGCCTATGCCGTGATTAAAACAGGTCAGCCGTTTGACGAGAATCGGCACAAACCAGCGTAAAACAGCAGTTTAAACTGTTGCAAAAAAGCGGCAGCCGATGGCTACCGCTGCATTACTGTTGCTTGCGTTTTTAAAAAGTTCTTGACTTTCGATTACGGTATCTTTCTCATTTCAACCAGCCCGCTGCTAGTCTTCCCCCTCCCTCGGCGGCACGGGTGCGAACCAGCCCACCAGCAGGAGCAGCAGCCCCACACCGATAAACGATACGATGCGTGCGATGCCGCCGCTGCCACCCAGTTCCACCGTAAACAGCTTCAGCACCACCACGCCCATCAGTCCGGCGCCGGCCATCCAGCGGATGCGACGTCTCAAGCGGTGGCCGGACACCATCAGGCCGATGGCGGTGGTCGCCCACACGATCGACAGCGCCGCCTGCAGGCTGAAGGAAGCCATGATGCCGTGCAGCGTCCACCCCACGCCCATATAGAAATACCACAGGCGCAGCACCGCGCCGCTCACCAGGGTGAGGCCGAGCAGCACCGAACCGGCCAGGTGCAGCCGCAGGCCCTCGCTTTCCAGCTCAAATTCTTCCTGCCACAAATCAACGCAGCGCAGCCACAGCGCCCCCACCAACAGCCCGGCCAAATCCATCGGATTGAGCAGCGGCAAGTAGGTGAAGGGTTGCACAGTGCGCGGCTCGAGCGCATTGTTTGCCACCAGCCACATCAGGGCGTAGCCGCCGCACAGCAGCGAGCAGGCGGCCGCATAGGGGCGCAATGCGGCACGTTCCCGGCCCAGATACAGCAGCAGCCACAACGCCAGCGGCAGCGCCAGCCAGCCGATTTGCCCCCACACGCCGCCCAGTATTTCGCCGGCAAGGATGCCGCAGAAGGCGGTGGCCGAAGCCGCCCACAGCGCAAACGCCGCCATGCTCCAGCCGCGTTCGGTATCGTGCGAACGGAAGCCTTGCAGGCGCAAAACCCATGCCAACAAGGCAGCCAAGGCCAGGTGCATGAGGCTACCTGAAAGCGCGTGCGCCACCAAATCGGCACGGCTCAATCCGCCAAACAGCAGCATGGCGTTCGGAATCAGCAGCGGCACCAGCAAAAGCGCAGTGCGCCTGCCCTGCCGCCAATCGAGCAGCCAGGCTGCCGCCGTCCACAACGCGAAGGGCAACGGCAAAGTCCACAGCGGGGCGCTGCCGGCCAGGCTTTCCGGCAGATGGTGCAGCAGGTTGACTGAAGAGAGTATCGTGCCCAAGAATGCCAAGCCGAGCAGCAACCAGCCGGCAGCTTGGTGCAGCAGCAGAGGGAGTGGAAACGCGGTATCGTGCTGCTGCCTGCTGCGCCTGTGTTTGCCGCGCAGAAGCGCACCGGGTTCATTTTCAGGTAGCCATGCTTCGCCCTGGTGGTGCAAAGCGTAGGCCGACGCACCCAACAATAGCGTGGCGGCAAAGCAGCAGATGGTGGACAGCCAGCCTTCCCCGCCGGACACAACTGCCAGCAACAGCATCGCCAGCATCCCCCAGCTTACTGCGGCCACTGCAAACAAACCGCTGCCGGGCAGCCAGGCGGATTCGTCTGCCTCATCCGCATCTTCGTCTGCCCCGCCTTCATCAGAGAGGCTACCTGAAAGTGCGGCCAGCGGGTTGGGCGCAAACGCATCCTGTAACACCGCCTGCACCCGCACCGCCGCCCAAACCAATGCGGCCAAAGCCACCATTGCCCAATGGCGCGGCAGGCACATCAGCGGCAGCAGCCCCGCGAGCAACAGGCCTGCGCCCAAAGCGCCGCGCTGGGCACAGCTTTCCCAATAGGCCGAACCGCGGCAGCGCCAACGCAGCCAAGCGGCATACATGGCCAAACCGGTCGAGGCCGTCGCCAATGTGGGCACCAACGGACCAACCAGCAGCGGCACACTTTCTTCGCTCACAATCTGCCAGCCCAATTCGCCGCCAAACAGCAATGCACCCAGCGACAGCGCATACACCACCACCGCCAAAAACCGCGTGTGCGGCCGCTGCTGTCGCAGTGCAAACACATACACCAGCCCAGCCTCCAGCGACCACAGCGCCACCGTGGCCGCCTGCTCAAAGGCCAGCGGCACCGCCAGGGTGGCGAACACGAGCGAAAGCGCCGCCAACGCTTGGCGCAACAGCGGGAAATCGCGGCTGCCGGTGAACACCCCGGCCAGCAAGGCATATACCGCGGCAAAACCCAGCGCCGCACCGGCCGCCCAATGGCCGCCCTCGGGCAGCATATGATATTGCAGCACAAACGCGGATACAGCCGAGCCGAACAGCAGCGTGCCGTCTATCGCGCCGATAGTCATGCCGTGGCGTACCAAACTATCAATCAGTTCGTCCAACCCAGCGTTATCCGGCACGGCTGCCTCATCAGCCTCATCGCGCCGATGCAGCGCGTAAAGGCAGGCCAAGAGCGTGTAGAGCAACCAGTGGAAAATCAGGAAAGGCTCGGTGCTGGCGAAATGCTCGCCCGTGTATTCAGCAGAGCCCCACATCACGGCAATAAACAGGCTGCCGATAAAGCCGATAAGGTTCAGACTGCGCCAGGTTTTGAAGCGGACAATCGCCGCCACGCCAGTGTTGAGCAGCGCCAGATAAGTGAACAGCACCACATGGCTGCCGCTGCCATCGCTCACCAGAATCGGCGCGGCCAAACCGCCGATAAGCGCCACTTGCGCCATGATTTTCGCATCTTGCCGCACCGCCAGCGCCGCCATTGCGCACACCAGCCCCACCATCAACATAAAAGCCGTGCCAGAAGGCAGAAGCGGGTGCAGCTTCACCGCCGCCAGCGTGGTCAGATACATCACCGCCATGCCGAAGCCTTGCAAAATCAGGCCATATTCGCGGCGGCGACGTTGCAAAAACCAGCCCGCCACGGCAGCCGCCAAACCCGAGCCCATCACGCTCAGATAGCGCATTTCAATCGGCACATGAATCCGCTCCGAAGCAAAACGCAGCAAGAACACCAGCCCCAAAAACAGCACCACCACGCCGGTTTTCAGCAGCAGGTTGCCGTGCATCAGCCAATCGATCAGCGGAGCAAACGCACTTTCCTCCCGCTCGGCCGGGCGGGCAACGCGGCGCCACTGGGCGGATTGATCGGCCGATGCTTGGGCAGCCGCTTGAGCTTGGCTTTGCGCCGCCATCGCTGCTTGAGCCGGAGTGCGTGCAGGCGTTTGGGCTGCGGTTTGCGCCGTCCCCCGTTTGCGGATTCTCACCGTGCCCGGTCGGCTGCCCGGCATCACGCCATGTTCCTCAACAGCCGCTTCAGGCTGCCGTGCGGCGGGAGCAGGCTGCGCTGCCGGAGCAGGCGGCACATTTTCTCCCGCTGCAGAAGCAGCAGCCGTGAGGCTACCTGAAAACGCAGGCGCGGCAGGTTGTTCGAATGTGGATGGGTTAGGTTGACCAGATTGGGCAGGAAGCGGATGTACCGACACTTCTACCGCTTGGGAATGGGCAGCCAGATGCGCTGATTGAGCCGGGCCGGCTGCCGCAGAAGGAATGGCATCAAACGCGGCAACACTCGGCTGCGATGCGCCCGAAGCAGCGGAAGTGGGCACGTTCGGGTTGTACGGCCAGCCGCTGAAATCAGGCTGCGGCGCACTAGGCGCATTGGGCTGAAGCCCGGCCTGCCCAACGTGTTGAGGCACCGCCTGCCCGCTTTGGCGCAGCTCGCTACTTTCACTTTCAGCCAGCCTTTGCTCCCGCAGGGGCTGGCGGCGGCGCAGCTGTTCCACTTCTTTCTGCAAGCGCGATAGCTGTTCGGCCATCTCCTGCTGCTGCATCCTCGTTTGGAACAACATCACCACAAAAGCACCGAACATCAACAGCAATAAGGTTACGACAAAAGCCATATCACACCTCGTTTGGGCGGCAGCGCACAGGCTACCTGAAAGCGAACACAGCGGGCTTCGCCAAAATAGTTTGATTAGATTATTACTTGGATGGATTATAGCGGTATCTGCTGGCGGCGGGGAATGCGGCAAAATAGCCGCCCAAAAATTTTCAGGTAGCCTCTTGCGGAGAGGCTACCTGAAAAAGTTAAACAAAACATTTTGATTTGGACACTATTAAGTTGCCCCTGCTTGCCATATGCTCAACCTTGCCCGGCTTCGCCTGCGGTGCGCCGGTTGTGTACGCGTTTGCCGTGGATGCTCAGATGGCCGGCGGCAAAATCGGCCACGGCTTGCGGCAGCAGCTGGTGTTCGATTTTCAGCACGCGTTCGGCCAAGGTATCGGCAGTGTCGGTATCGTACACGGGCACGGCGCCTTGGGCGATGATGGGGCCGCAATCGAGCTCGGCGGTAACGAAGTGCACGGTACAGCCGGCGAGACGGCAGCCTTCGTCGATGGCGCGTTGGTGGGTGTGCAGGCCGGGGAAGGCAGGCAACAGAGAGGGATGGATGTTGATGGTTTGATTGGCAAAGCGGCTGCAAAACTCGGGCGGGAGAATGCGCATATAGCCGGCAAGCAGCACAAGGTCGGGCGCGTGGCCGGCCACCATCTCGAGCATGGCTTGGTTGAAATCAGCGCGGCTGGAGAAGTCTTTGGGATTGAGGGCGGCGGTGTGGATGCCCTGCTCTGCCGCCCAGGCCAGCCCGGGGGCTTGGGGATTGTCGGAGAGCACAGCAGCGATGTGCAGATTAGGAATATTGGCTTGCACCACGGCCTGCATATTGCTGCCGCGGCCGGAAATGAGGATGACGGTTTTGGTCATGGCGGAGTAGTTGGAAAAGTGGTTGGGATATGTTTCAGGTAGCCTGTGGCGTTACTCAGGCTACCTGAAAAGATTAGGGGCAATTAGCCTAGCCGCATCATTTCAATCTGCTCGAGGCTGCGGCCGAGGAAGCGCTCGCCGATGGTTTGGAAGCGCAGGGGGATATCGCTCACATAGAAGTGGTAGTCGGCGGGGGTTTGGCTGGGGTTGAGCAGGCCGGCTTCGGCCAAAGCGGCAGCAGTGGCTTCGGCGGTGGTGAGCGCGGAATCCACCAGCGCCAGATGCGGAGCTTCGCTTTGCAGCAGGGGTTTGAGCAGGGGATAGTGGGTGCAGCCGAGCACGAGGGTGTCGATGTCTTCGGCGAGCAGTGGCTTGAGGTATTCGCGCACGGTGAGGCGGGTGACTTCGTGCTCGAGCCAGCCTTCTTCCACCAGCGGCACCAGCAGCGGGCAAGCTTGGGAAGGCACGCGCGCCTGCGGGTTTTGCGCGTGGATGGCGCGGGCGTAGGCGTTGGAATTGACGGTGGTGGACGTGGCGATGATGCCGATGCGGCCGTTGCGGCTGGTAGCCAGCGCGGCTTGCGCACCGGCGGCAATCACGTCGAGCACGGGCATACCGCCGACGGTTTGCCGCACTTTGGCACCGGCCACGGCGGCGATGGTATTGCAGGCAATCACCAGTGCTTTCACGTCGTGCTGCATTAAGAATTCAACGATTTGCGCGGTGTAGGTTTCGATGGTGCTGCGCGATTTCACGCCGTAGGGCACGCGGGCGGTGTCGCCGAAATAAACGATGTTTTCATTGGGCAGCCGCTCCATCAGCGCGCGCACCACGGTGAGCCCGCCGACGCCGGAATCGAATACGCCGATGGGGCGCTGCGTGAGGCTGTTCGGTTTCATGTTGCTGGGTTTGCTGTTGCGGGAAAAGGCGTATTGTACACGCGCGGCGGATAAGCGAAAGGCTACCTGAAATCTTTGTCTCGATTTTCAGGTAGCCTTTTGAGGTGAATCAGCCTTATTGCGGCTCGTGATCGTGCTGCTCCAGCAGGCGGGTTTCTTCGCGCTCCTCTTGCGGGCGCACGGTTTCAAACTCGCCGTCGATGATGTCGCCGTCTGTACTGTAGCCGGAAGATCGGTAGTTCTGCCCCATCTGGTTTGGCCGCACCGCCGCCGGGCCGCCCTTAATCGGCAGCATCAGCACCAAGGCCAAAGTGGTGGACACAAAGCCGGGCGACATCAACAGCAGCGCCGCCACAATATAGCGCAGCGGCCACAGCAATTGGTAAAACGACACCTCGCCCTGATTATTAAACAGCGAGCCGGCCAGCATCACCGAAGAAAAACCCAAGTTGCGCAGCATCACCATACCGGCCATAAACGACAACACCATCAGCAACAGCGTAGGCATTCCGCCAAGCTGCTCGGCCACCATCACTATCGAGGCCGCCTCCGCTCCCGCCAGCAACAAAAGCCAAATTCCAAGGTAACGCATCGTTTTTTCCTTTTCAAACAAAGAAATGATTTTTAGCTTCGCAGAAACTCAGCTTTCTTCGGAAACTCCGTTAAAGCTGCGCTTTCAGGTAGCCTGCTGGCACCAAACAGCGATCAAATCGACATTTGAGAGCTAATGCCGCTCACAGACAGCCTCATCCGGCGCCATCACATCTACTGAGGCTGATTCGGCTTTATCCAAAGCTTGAACCCTAGGGCACAACAGCCACCCCTATATCTGCCCGCCATACATAAAATCAAGCGGGTATTTTGCAAAGTTTTCCCAAGCCCACTGCATTCAAAGGCTACCTGAAAGGAGTAGCTTCAATCTAGTTTGCGGCAGGTGGAACAAAAACTCCACCAGGCCCATTAAATCTAACGTTTCGTATTGCTCAAATAGCAAGCAATAAACATTAGTTGCGGCCTGCGGATTGAATGCAGAAGGCATAGTCATCTCCTCGCGCTATATTTTGCAAACAACCACATCATACCCTGTTCGCACCAACTCCGCCCGACCAGCCGGTTTGTTTACCTGCCGTTTCCTATAGTATGATAGAAGCACTTCTTTACAGCACACTTGAGCACATGGCAAATTTGCCTAGCTCACACCCGCTGTATCTTTCATTTTTCAGGTAGCCCAGCTGCCCCATCACACGGAGCGCTTCATGAAATTCTCTTCCGCCTGCACCGCCTTCTTATGCACCGCCCTCCTGGCCGCCTGCGCCGGCACCACCTCCGGCGATCAATACTACCGCGTGCAGCGCGGCGACACGCTCTACCGCATCAGCCGACGCTTCAACCAACCCATCTCCCGCCTAATGGCCTGGAACAACCTGAAAAACTCCTCCCAGCTCGAAGTGGGCCAACGATTGCGCGTGGGCAGCAGCACCAACCGCAGCACACCCGCCAGCAATACGCCCAACCGCACAGTAACGCGCACCCCGGCCGAGCGTACCAGCGCCGCGCCCAGCAGCCTGCAATGGCCGGTGCGTGGCGAAATCATCACCCAGTTTAACGGCTCCTCCAGCAAAGGCATCGACATCGCCGGCAGCGCCGGCACCCCCGTGAAAGCCGCCGCCCCCGGCCGCGTGAGCTATGTGGGCGAAGGCATCCGCGGCTACGGCAAGCTCGTCCTCATCACCCACACCGGCGGCATGCTCACCGCCTACGCGCACAACAGCCAAATCAGCGTGCGCGAAGGCCAGCAGGTATCCGCCGGGCAAACCATCGCCACCATGGGCAGCAGCGGCACCGACCGCGTGAAACTGCACTTCGAAGTACGCGTAAACAACCGAGCCGTTAATCCGATGGATTACCTGCCGAAATAAATTGGTTAGCACATCATAAAGGTGTAGGAAATCGTCGCGTTGTTTACACTTTTTCTACGGCGGACAACTTTTATTTTTGCTTGAATGATTTTTAAGCAGCTATCCGTCATTATCAAGAACAAAGCTGGTTTCCCGTGTCTATCGACATTCTTGACAATGCCGGATAGCTGCTCAAACGGGTCTTCAAGCAAAAGCCGAAAGTGTAAACAACGCTGTTGATTTCTACAATCTACCTGAAACAAGCTCCGTGTATTGCTACGAAGAGCGGGCGTTCAGGTAGCCTTTTCTTATATTGCATAACCCACCACCTTATCCAACCCCGCCTCAATCCACTACAGATTCAATTGACTTCCAATGCTACACAGCAAGCCGCAGACCGTATAAAACTGCCGCAAGGCAAGCGCGAAAGTTGAGTGAATTTGCTATACAATATCGCCCTTCCCTGCCTAAGAACAAAGGATTCCCCATGAACAGCCTATTGCGCCGCAGTATCGGCATTTCCCTGCTCACCATCTCCCTTTCCGCCTGCGGCCTTCTCGGCAGCGGCAGCGGCTCGCAAACTCCATCCCGCCAGCCGCTCACCGCCACCCGCAAGCCCCAAGCCGTTATCGGCCTGGCTCTGGGCGGCGGCGCATCCAAAGGCTTCGCCCATATCGGCGTGATTAAGGTGCTGGAAGAAAACAATATCCCCATAAAAATCGTTACCGGCACCAGCGCAGGCGCCCTGGTGGGCAGCCTCTACGCCTCCGGCATGAACGCCCCCCGCCTGCAGCGCGAAGCAGAAAACCTGCAACGCGCTGATTTGGTGGATTTAACCCTCTCCACCAGCGGCTTTATCCGCGGCGAAAAACTGCAAAACTACATCAACCGCCAAGTAGGCAACCGCCCCATCCAAAACCTGCCGCGCAAATTCGCCGCCGTGGCCACCGAATTCGACTCCGGCCGCAGCGTGGTATTCCGCAGCGGCAATACCGGCCAGGCCGTGCGTGCTTCCGCCAGCATCCCAAACGTGTTCCAGCCTGCAGTAATCAACGGCAAGCGCTATGTGGACGGCGGCCTCACCGCCCCCGTGCCCGTATCTGCCGCCCGCCAGATGGGCGCCAACGTGGTGATTGCGGTGGACATTTCCGCCAAACCCGCCCGTATCAGCCAAAGCGGCTTCTTCTCCTATCTCGACCAAAGCCTCAACATCATGAGCGCATCGGCCCTCAACAGCGAGCTGGCCAAGGCCGACGTGGTGATCAAACCGCAGGTACAGCACCTTGGCGCTGTAGGCGGCTTCGATGAAAAAGCCCACGCCATCAAGCTTGGCGAAGATGCTACCCGCGCCGCCCTGCCGCAAATCCGCGCCGTGTTGCAGCGCTACCAAGTGCATTGATGCCCATGCAAGAGGCTACCTGAAATTTTAGCTCCGCAGAATCTCACAGCGCCCGTTTTCAGGTAGCCTCTTCAGCCCAGCCAGCATCAAAAGGCAGGCTGAAGCCCCTGCCACCCCGGCAACGCCATGCTGCGCAATCCTGTCGCGCAAGACCGGCTATTTTTCAGGTAGCCTGTTCCGCATCCAGTTGCCCGAAACCTGCCGCACAGCCCGTTTGCCTGCGCCCGATTTTTCAGGTAGCCCATATCCCGATTGGGGCTACCTGAAAAATTTCCCCTTTAAAAAACAACCCGCCGCACACCCATGTTCACCCTATTCCTCCCCGGCCTCAACTGGCCGCAGCCCGAAGAACTTCCCAGCCTGCACACCCCCGCCCTCAACCGCCTGCTACGTTTCGGCCGTTTCCAACCTATCCCTGCCGAACCTGCCGATTTCTGCTTTGCCCACCTCGGCGTGCAGCTAAACCACCTCTTCGCCGAACCCTACGCCTTCGCCAGCCCCCTGCACCAGCAGCTCGGGCTGCATAGTGCCCAGCTGCAAAGCAGCGGCCTCTCAATCAGCCCCGAAGAAGCCGAAGTGCTGTGCCACGGCCTCAACGCCTTCTGCGGCGAAGACGGCTGGCAGTTCGCCCCCCTCTCCCCCGAGCTGTGGAGCATCCGCCTGCCCCGCCACGCCGCCTGGCAAGCCCCCTGCATCCTCAACATCACCGGCCAACACGCCGACCTGCCCCAAGCCGGCGGCCCCCAGCGCGGTCAATGGCTGCAACGCCAAACCGAAATCCAAATGTGGCTGCACGAACACCCCGTCAACCAACGCCGCCAAGCCGCAGGCAGGCTCCCCGTCAACGCCCTCTGGCTGTGGGACGAAATGCCCGACACCCATGCCGAGCCCCCCGCCCTAATCGGCAGCAACAGCCCCTGGGCCGCCTACAGCCGCAGCCCGCAAATCCGTCCCGCCCCCGACAGCCTCCCCGATTGGCAAGCTAGCGCCGCCGAGAGCCAAACACCAATCGAACACAGCGCCCTCTATCTCGACGAACTGCAACAAGCCGCCGAACTGGGCGACCCGCACGCCTACACCCACACCCTACAACAATTGGACGAACAATTCTTCGCCCCCCTGTGGCACGCCCTGCAACGCAATCACCTCCCTGCCGCCCGCCTCCTCACCGACGGCGAACACGGCGGCAACCTCGAAATCCACGCCCGCAGCGGCTGGGCCTTCTGGAAACCCAAACGCCGCTTCAGCGGCCGCTTAGACGGCATAAGCAAATAAAAAAGCTACCTGAAAACGCAGCTTCAAAAGAGTTAAAACTCACTGCATTCGCTTTCAGGTAGCCTTTGTTCAAACCTGCTTCACATCTTCCCTGTGCTGCCGAAGCCGCCTTCGCCGCGTGAGCTCTGGGCAAATTCTTCCACCACTTTAAACTGCGGCTGCAGCACAGGCACGATCACCATTTGTGCCACGCGTGCCATCGGTTCGATAGTGAACGTTTCGCTGCTGCGGTTCCACAATGAAATCTTGAGTTCGCCCTGGTAGTCGGAATCAATCAGGCCGACCAGGTTGCCCAACACGATACCGTTCTTATGGCCCAGCCCGGAGCGCGGCAGCAGCATGGCGGCGTAGGCCGGGTCGGCCAGATGGATGGCGATGCCGGTGGGCACGAGGAATGTGCCGCCGGGCGGCAGCTCTACGGCTTCGTCCAAACAGGCGCGCAAATCGAGGCCGGCGGCGCCGGGGGTGGCGTAGTGCGGCAGGTGTTCTTGCATTTTGGGGTTGAGGATCTTGAGTTCGACTGTGGGTTGCATGTTTATCTCGATAAAGATTTGAATTCTAATGTAGATAAATTTTCAGGTAGCCCTTGATGCCCTGCGGCAGGCTACCTGAAAATATAGCTGCGCTGCTTAGGGCATCAGCATACCGCCGTTCACGTGCAGGGTTTGGCCGGTGATGTAGCGTGCCTGCTCGGAGGCGAGAAACAAAACGGCGGCGGCCACATCGTCTGCTTCGCCGAATTTGCCCAGCGAAGTTTGGGCGGTGAATGCTGCGCGGACTTCCTCAGGCAGGGCTTGAGTCATGGCAGTATCGATGAAGCCGGGAGCCACACAGTTTACGGTGATGCCGCGGCTGCCCACTTCGCGCGCCAGCGATTTGGAGAATCCCATCAGACCGGCTTTGGCGGCGGCGTAGTTGCTCTGGCCGGCATTGCCCATCGCGCCCACCACGGAAGTGATGTTGATGATGCGGCCGCTGCGCTGCTTCATCATGCCGCGCAATACGGCTTTGCTGGCGCGGAATACGGATTTGAGGTTGACTTGCATGATCTCGTCCCACTCTTCTTCTTTCATGCGCATCAATAGGTTGTCGCGCGTGATGCCGGCATTGTTTACCAAGATATCCAACTTGCCAAACTCTTTTTCGATGTCGGCAATCAAATTTTCGATGCTGTTTTCTTCATTGATTTGCAACACGCGGCCATGCCCCTGCCATTGCGCCAAGCGCTGGCCAATGGCAGCCGCACCTGCTTCGCTAACGGCCGTGCCGATCACCGTTGCCCCGGCTTGCGCCAGCGAGTCGGCAATGGCCGCGCCGATACCGCGCGGGGCGCCGGTTACCAAGGCGATTTTCTGAGAGAGATTTTGGGTAAGCATATCGGGATTCCTTTTAAGTGGGAAATAGGGTTTCAGGTAGCCCCAAGTGTATAAGGCTACCTGAAAATTAATGGGCGGCGATAAATGCGTCCACTGCTTCCTGCGAAGTGAGCGCGGCGCACACAGCGGCTTTATCGATGCGTTTCGCCAGGCCGGCCAGCACTTTGCCGGGGCCGCACTCGGCGGATTCGGTGATGCCCTCGCGCACGAGTAGCGCCACAGTTTCCGTCCAGCGCACCGGGCTGTAAAGCTGGCGCACCAGCGCGTCTTTAATTTGCGCGGGGTCGGTGTAGGAAGCCACGTCCACGTTGTTGATCACGCGGATTTGCGGCGCATTCAATGCCACGTTTTGCAGCGCGGCAGCCAGTTTTTCGGCAGCAGGCTTCATCAGGCTGCAATGCGACGGCACAGACACGGGCAGCGGCAGCGCGCGTTTGGCACCGGCTTCTTTGGCTGCAGCCATGGCGCGTTCCACCGCCACGGCATCGCCCGCAATCACCACTTGGCCGGGCGAATTGAAGTTCACCGCCTCGGCCACCTGCCCTTGCGCGGCGGCGGCGCAGATTTGTCGCACCGCATCGTCTTCCAACCCCAAAATAGCAGCCATCGCGCCCTGCCCTTGCGGCACGGCCGACTGCATCAGCTCGGCACGCAGGCGCACCAGGCGCACGGCATCGGCAAAATCCAGGCTGCCGGCGGCCACCAGTGCGCTGTATTCGCCCAGGCTGTGCCCGGCTACGGCGGCGGGGGTTTTGCCGCCGGCTTCGAGGTAAGCGCGGTAAGTGGCCACGCCTGCGGCCAGCATCAAGGGCTGGGTGTTCACGGTTTGGCCGATGAGCGCGGCATCTTCGCCGTTCATCATCGCCCACAAATCCTCGCCCAGCGCAGCGGAGGCCTGCTCAAAGGTTTGGCGCACAACAGCGCTGCCGTCGAAACCGGCCATCATATTCAGGCTCTGCGAGCCTTGGCCAGGGAAGAAAAAGGCAAAAGACATGGGGTTTCCTTCTGTATTAAGAGTATTGCCATGACAGCGTACAGGCTACCTGAAACTAGCATTTAGATTTTTCAGGTAGCCTGATATCTAAAAGCCTAATCAGCGCCCGTGGTAGTTCGGCGCTTCTTTGGTAATCTGCACATCATGCACGTGCGATTCGCTCATGCCCGCAGCGGTGATTTCCACAAACTCGGCCTTTTCATGCATTTCGGCAATATTGGCACAGCCCAAATAGCCCATGCTGGAGCGCAGGCCGCCCACCAGCTGATGAATAATGTTCACAATCGGGCCTTTATACGGCACGCGGCCTTCGATGCCTTCGGGCACGTATTTGTCGGTACTGTCTTGTTTGTCTTGGAAATAACGGTCGGACGAGCCTTGGCTCATCGCGCCCAGCGAGCCCATGCCGCGGTAGGATTTGTAGGAGCGGCCTTGATAGAGCTCGATTTCGCCCGGCGCTTCGTCTGTGCCTGCAAACATACCGCCCAGCATCACGGTGGAGGCACCGGCCGCCAAGGCTTTGGCTACGTCGCCGGAGAAGCGGATGCCACCATCGGCAATCAGCGGCACGCCGGTGCCTTTGAGCGCTTCGGCCACATTGTGAATCGCCGTCAGCTGCGGCACGCCCACGCCGGCCACGATGCGGGTGGTGCAAATCGAGCCCGGACCAATGCCCACTTTCACTGCGTCTGCCCCGGCAGCCACCAAATCGCGGGCTGCTTGTGCGGTGGCGATGTTGCCGCCGATGACTTGCACTTGCGGGAAGTGTGCCTTCACCCAGCGCACCCGATCCAAAACGCCTTGGCTGTGGCCGTGTGCGGTGTCCACCACAATCACATCCACTCCGGCAGCCACCAAAGCAGCCACGCGTTCGTCGGTTTCCGGGCCC
Source organism: Eikenella sp. (assembly GCF_057315495.1). Lineage (NCBI taxonomy): Bacteria > Pseudomonadati > Pseudomonadota > Betaproteobacteria > Neisseriales > Neisseriaceae > Eikenella > Eikenella sp. The sequence continues at coordinate 33,213 of NZ_DBHKXY010000062.1, read as the reverse complement.
ACACCCACCGCCGCACCTACGCGCAAGCGGCCGTCTTGGTCTTTATTCGCATAGGGGAATTCGGTGGTTTTCAAAATATCACGCACCGTAATCAGGCCTTTGAGCTCGTCTTGGGCGTTTACAACCAAAACACGCTCGACCTTATGCTGATGCATCAGTTCGCGCGCGTCTTCAATGCTGGTGCCTTCGGGCACGGTAACCAATTCGGCTCGGGGCGTCATAATGGCGGACACCGGTTGGTCGAGGCGGGTTTCAAAGCGCAAATCGCGGTTAGTAACCAAGCCCACCAGTTTGCCATCCTGCACCACCGGCAAGCCAGACATTTGCCGCCTGCGTTGTGCACGCATTTCCAACAGCTGGCCAACCAACATTTCCGGCGCAATCGTTACCGGGTCTTTCACCACGCCGCTCTCGTGCCGCTTCACCTTAGCTACGGCCTCAGCCTGGCGTTTGATGCTCATGTTCTTATGAATAATACCGATGCCGCCTTCCTGCGCCATAGAAATGGCCAAGCGCGCTTCGGTAACGGTGTCCATGGCGGCGGAAATCAGGGGCATATTAATGGAAATGTTGCGGGTGAGGCGGGTTTGCAGCGAGACGTGCTTGGGCAGCACTTGGGAATGGGCGGGAACAAGCAATACATCATCAAAGGTGTAGGCTTTTTCAACGATTCGCATGATTAAAACCTTCTTGTCGGTTGCTAATAATGCGGCCGCATTGTAGCAAATTTGTCGGCATTTAGTAAGCATCAGGCTCCAAAAATGACATTCGCCCGTCAGTTGAAGTACAATGAAACTGATTATGTAACCATATTCAACGGGAAGACCACCAAATGAATAAAAAATTAACCTTGCTGGCCGCCTGCGCCGCAACCATGTTGTTTTCAGGTAGCCTGATGGCAGAAGACGTGTATGAATGGAAAACTGGCCGCGTTTCCAACTATTCCGACGTGCCGAAAAACCTCATCCCCGCCAGTAGCAACATCGTGAACGTGCGCACCCAAACCTCGCGCCCTGCCGTTGCGCCTCCCGGCCAGCAGCAAAACCAGCTGCCGCAAGTGCAGAATAATAATGGCGAAATCTCCGCTGCCGATTTGCAGGCCATGGCCAACCAGAAACAGATGGAAGAAAACCAGGCTAGGGAAGAATCCAACCGCAAAGTAATTGAAGATAACAATGCTGCCCGCGCCAGCAACTGCAACGTTGCAAAAATTAACTTGCAATACGCGCAAACCGCCCGCATCCAAAACCGCGAGCAGCTTATCCAGCAATACCAGAACAACGTAAACCAATATTGCAACTAACGGCGCTCCAGCCGGTTTGATTCAGCCGGCCGTTCGGTCTTGCCGTTTCACTTTCCAGCAAACCTTCGGCCATGTCTGATTTCGACCCGCATGCCATCATCAGCAACCTGCCCAACCTGCCCGGCGTTTACCGCTTTTCGGATAAGGATGGGCAGGTTTTGTACGTCGGCAAAGCCGTCAACCTCAAACGCCGCGTGGGCAGCTATTTTCAAAAAAACGACTTAGCGCCGCGTATCGCCCTGATGGTGCGGCAGATTGCCCACATCGAAATCACGGTAACCCGCTCCGAAACAGAAGCGCTGATTCTCGAAAACAACTTCATCAAGGCCTTGTCGCCGAAATACAATATCCTGTTCCGCGACGACAAGTCCTACCCCTATCTCATGCTTACCGGCCATGCCTTCCCGCAAATGGCCTACTACCGCGGCAGCCTGAAGAAAACCAACCAATACTTCGGCCCCTACCCCAACAGTTACGCCGTGCGCGACAGCATTCAGATTTTGCAGAAAGTTTTCTTGCTGCGCACCTGCGAAGACAGCGTATTCGAACACCGTGACCGCCCCTGCCTGCTCTACCAAATCAAACGCTGTTCCGCTCCCTGCGTCGGCCATATTTCACAGGAAGACTACCGCACCAGCGTGGAAGAAGCCGCCACTTTCCTCAATGGCAAAGCCGACCGCCTGATGCAAAGCCTCACCGCAAAAATGCAGCAGGCCGCCGAAACGCTCGACTTCGAACACGCTGCCCGCTACCGCGACCAAATCCAAGCCCTAGGCAAAATCCAGAGCCAGCAATTTATCGACAGTAACAACCCCAACGCTGCCTACAACATCGATATCCTCGCCCTCGCTGCCGAGCAAGGCAGCATCTGTATCCACTGGGTCAGCATCCGCAACGGCCGGCGCGTGGGTGAAAAAAGCTTTTTCCCCGACAGCCGCCACTCCGCTCCCGAAGAAGCCGCCGCCTATGGTGAAGCCTTTGCTGCCCAGCATTATCTCGGCCGCGACAAGCCCGACATCATCATCAGCAACTTCAGGCTACCTGAAAACCTGCAAACCGCCCTAATCGAAGAGCACGGCAAACAAATCCGCTTTATTGCCAAAACCAGCGGCGAGCGGCGCGTGTGGCTGCAAATGGCCGAACAAAACGCCCTGCTCGCCCTGCGCCAGAAACAGCAGCAAAACCAAAACCAAGAACAACGCGTCCAAGCCTTGGCCGAGCTGCTACAACTGCCCACCGCCGAGCTCAACCGCATCGAATGCTTCGACATCAGCCATACCCAAGGCGAAGCCACCGTCGCTTCCTGCGTGGTATATGAAAACCAAAGCATGCGCCCAGACCAATACCGCCGCTACAACATCAAAACCGCCAAAGCCGGCGACGACTACGCCGCCATGCGCGAAGTGCTTACCCGCCGCTACGGCAAACTGGCCGAAGGCAACGAAGAAGACGGCAAATGGCCAGATCTGGTGCTGATTGACGGCGGCAAAGGCCAAGTGGCCATGGCGCAGCAAGTATGGCAGGATTTAGGCATCCGCCTGTCCATGGTCGGTATTGCCAAAGGTCCCGAGCGCAAAGCCGGACTCGAAGAGCTGATTATTCCGCACTTGGGCACCACCACCCAGCTCCCGCCGCATCACCCCGCCCTGCACCTTTTGCAAACCGTGCGCGACGAATCCCACCGCTTTGCCATCACCGGCCACCGCCGCAAACGCGGCAAAGCCCGCGTTACCTCCTCGCTGGCCGAAATCCCCGGCGTGGGCGACAAGCGCCGCCGCAGCCTACTCACCCGCTTTGGCGGCCTGCGCGGCATCCAAGCCGCCAGCATCGACGACTTGGCCCAAACCGAAGGCATCAGCCGCGCCTTGGCTGAAAAAATCTACGAAGCCCTACACTGAAAGACCGCAACATGCCCTGGAACATCCCTATCCTGCTGACCTGGTCGCGCATCCTCATGATTCCGCTGTTTACCGCCCTGTTCTACCTGCCCGCCTCTTGGCGAGTGGGCATCCAAACCGTAAACACCTGCGCCGCCGCATTATTCGTGCTCGCCGCCGTAACCGACTGGTTCGACGGCTACCTCGCCCGCAAATGGAAACAAACATCCGACTTCGGCGCCTTCCTCGACCCCGTGGCCGACAAACTCATGGTGGCCGTCGCCCTCATCCTCTTGGTGCGGCTCGACCGCACCTGGGCCATCTGCGCCATCATCATCATCGGCCGCGAAATCACCATCTCCGCCCTGCGCGAATGGATGGCGCAGCTGGGCAAACGCAACAGCGTGGCCGTGGCCACCGTTGGCAAATTCAAAACCGCTGCCCAAATGGCCGCCATCACCCTGCTGCTGCTGCAAAGCTGGCCCGCCCTCGGCCTCGACTTCATCTGGCTGGGCAACGCCCTCATGTTCGCTGCCTGCGTGCTCACCTTGTGGTCGATGTTCTACTACCTCAAAATGGCCGCCAAAGAATTCAAACAGCCCCGTCCGCCCGAAGCCGGCTGAACACACTGCACGCGCCATTAACCAACCCTGCCGAAGCCTCATATTTTTCAGGTAGCCTCTCACACAAAAGAGGCTACCTGAAAACATAAATAACCTTGCGCAGCATATGGCCATCCATGCGCCATTCAAATTTTTAGGTAGCCTCCCCCTTCAAGCAGGTTCCCTGAAAATTTGCAGAAAATATAAGGCTACTTAAAACCAGGCATCACTCCTACGGCCTTTTTTCAGGTAGCCTTTTCCATAGTTCAATGTTAATATTCGCAAACGGTCATCCAGGCCGACACTCATCACATCAGATAAGGATCAAGCCATGTTTGCAAAATCCCTGTTGAAACCCCTCCTCCTCGCCGCCGCCCTGCTGATGCTCAACGGCTGCGCCACTTATGCGCTGTGGGAAAATCATGATTCGTCGCCAGATTACACCGTCTCAACCTCAACCCACACCGAAAACGACACCGTGGTCGGCTTCGCCCGCGTCAAGCCCGACAGCCAAAAACTGCCGCCCAACAGCATCGTCATGTTGGGCGAACGCTATATCTATGTGATGACCAAAGGCAGCAACCCTCGGGCTGGAAGCGGCGAAACAGCCCGGGAAGTGGATTTGGGCGCGATTTTAAACGTGAAGCTGTCCCAACCCTTCCAAATGTACTCTCCCTCCGATGACGCCAAAAACTGCTGCAGTACCCCGCCTTGGGAAGGCTTCAGGCTGAACACCAGTCCGTCGGGGCAACGCTTCTGCAGCGCGGATTTCGATTTGGTTTACCAAGAAAACCCACGCCTTTCTCCCACCGAGCGCCGCCGCGAACTCGCCGAATTGCGACGGCTGCAATTCAGGCAGGTTACCGACAGCAAAGGCGCATCCCGCTATGCCCGCACGATTCGGGTGTGTGGCCGGCTCTACGCCCGCCCGAACGGTATGAACTACGACTACCGTTTTGAAACGCCGCTGCCCGTAACCATCAGTACCACAATAACCACAACCAAACCCGTTTCATCCATATCTGCGGGAGGGGTTGGCCGCGCACTCGCCACCCCATTCACCGCCGCCCTCGACATCGTTACCCTACCCGTCAGCCTGCCTTTACTCTGGCTGGGCACAAGGCGCATGAAATTGTTTTAAGCGCAAACAAAAGGGAGGAATGCCGCTTGGCAATCCTCCCTTTTTTCAGGTAGCCTTCTACTATTACATGATGGCTACCTGAAACGAGATTTCGGCATCGTTAATCTACCGCTGAGCTTCTGCAAAGCAAAAACATCAAACCAACCATTCCCGAATCCATCTTCACTGATGCGCAACCCGCCTGCCCTACTCATCATCCGCCCCGCCAATCGCATTCCCGCCGATGCCGACCTATGCCGGCGCACCGGCTGGCAACCCGTACCCTTCCCAATCATCCATATCCGGCCCGAAGCAAACGCGCTGGCCGGATTGCCCACACAGTTGCAGCAAGCTTCGGCTGCCGTTTGGATAAGCCCCACCACCGTGGAAACCGCCCTGCCGCTGCTTTCAGGTAACCACTCCGCCACAAACACCGGGCTACCTGAAAACGAACCAAGCAGCCTTCTGCCGAATATAAAACCGAACCCACCCATTTTTTCAGGTAGCCTCCTTCACAGCCTGTCGCAACCGCAAATCGCCGTAGGCAGCGGCACAGCCAAAGCCTTGCAGCAAGCCGGTTTTGCCCATATCGTTTCGCCCGATAGCGGCCACGACAGCGAAGCCGTGCTCGCCCTGCCGCTATGGCAGCGCCTGAATCAGGGTGCATCCGTGGTGATTATCCGCGGGCGGGAAGGCCGCAACACCCTACCCGATACCTTATGCCGGCGCGGTTTTCAGGTAGCCTGTGCCGATATTTACCAACGCCAGCCGCTCACGCCCGATTGGACGCTGTTTGCCGCAGCACAGCCCGCCGCTGCGTGGATTACCTCTGCCGAACAAGTGCGCCTGCTGTTTGCCGCGGCACCTGCAAGCCTAACCCAGCAGCTGCAATCCTTGCTATACTTCGCCCATCATCCGCGCATTGCCGAGGCACTGAGCCAAGCCGGCGCGACACGCATCCGCCTGCTCCGTTCGGCCGCAGAGCTGGAAAACGCTTTAATTGCCGAACGGCAACACCTAACTCAGGCTACCTGAAAATTGAAATTCCAATGTGCGCAAACGCCGCACCGGCTTTTCAGACAGCCTCACAACCGATTGAATAATATGAAAGGAATAGCATGAGTCAACCGGAAAACGAATCCGTACCCGCCGTACAGCCTCCCGCTCCCGCCCCGGCCAGCCCTGTTGCACCGGTGGTTGTTAAATCCGGCGGTAAAGGTTTGGGCGCGTTTGCCCTCGTGCTGGCCGTGCTCGGCCTGGGCGCCAGCGGCTTTTTGTTTGTGCAGGGGCAAAACCTGCTCAAACGCCAAGAAATCCAGTTCGATCAGAAAATTAATCAGGCTGCCTTGGGCGAATCGCAAAATGCCGCCCTGTTAGCCGATGCCGGCCGCAAGCTGCAAGACAACGAAGCCCTAATCAAGCAGCTGCAAAGCGATATGCAAACCCAGCAGGCCGAAGCCGCCGCCAACAACCGCGCCCTGCAAGAGCTGCTGAAAACCCGCAGCGACTGGGTGGTGGACGAAGCCGAAGCCGCGCTCAATCTGGCCGGCCAGCAGTTAGTGATTGCCGACAACGTGCCCGCCGCCGTGGCCGTGCTCGAAGGGCTGGATGCACGTTTGGCACGTTTCGAGCAGCCGCAGCTGCTGCCTTTGAAACAGGCCGTTAGCGCCGACTTGGCCAAACTGCGCCAGCGCCCCTTCACCGACACCGCCAACGCCGCGCTGCGCTTGAGCCGCCTGGAAGCCGCCGTAGGCGCACTGCCGCTCTTGGCCGATTCCAGCCTGCGCCCGCCGCAAGCCGCCGCACCTGCTGCTACCTCGCCGAATGATCCGTGGTGGCGCCAAGCCTGGAACCGCACTCTCGGCGGCCTCAAAGGCATGGTGGAAATCCGCCGCCTCAATAGCACCGATGCGCTCCTGATGTCGCCCGAACAAGCGTTTTATGTGCGCGAAAACCTACGCCTGCACCTGCTCTCCGCCCGCGTGGCCCTGATGCAGCGCCAAAACGATATTTACCAAAACGACCTGGCCGCCTCGGAAAATGCCGTGCGCCAATACTTTGACGCCGCCACTCCCGCTGCCCAGTCCTGGCTGCGCGAAATTGCCCAGCTCAAGGCCATCCAGCCGGGTAGCGGCAACGTGGGCGACAGCCTTTCTGCCAGCCTGAAAGCCATCGCCGACTACCGCCAGCAGCGCCAAGGCGAAATCCTCAGCCAGCCTGAAGCCGCTTCCGAAGCCGCCGCTTCGCAGCCTGCCGCGCCCGTTTCCGTGCCCGCGCCAGCCAGCCAGCCTACTCCGGCAGCCTCTGCCCCCGCACTTCCGGCGCCGGCTCAGGCTTCCGCCACTCGCAAGGGGATTGAATCATGAAAGGCCTGATTTGGATTATCGTGTTGTTTGCCGCCGCCGTCGGCCTCACCATTGTTGCGCAGCATTACAGCGGCAACGTGTATATCGTTATCGATCAAACCCAAACCCAGATTGCGGTCAACCTGCATTTGTTTGTGGGCGCCATGATCGTGTTCGTGGTGCTGCTTTATCTGCTGTTGCGTCTGATTAACGGCATCATCAACATTCCCGGCCGCATGCGCCGCTTCGGCCGCAGCCGCCAGGCGCATCATGCCGAAACCGCGCTCAACAAAGCCGGTCTCGCCTACTTCGAAGGCAAATTCCAACACGCCGAGCAAGAAGCCGCCAAAGTGCTGGAAAACAAAGAAGCCGGCCACAACCGCACCCTCGCCCTGATGCTCGCCGTACACAGCGCCGACCAAATGGGCGACGATGCCAAGCGCGAAGGCTACCTGAAAGAAATCGCCCAGCTGCCGCATAAGGCCCAGCTTTCGCGCCACCTGCTCGAAGCCGAATCCGCACTCAACCGGCAGGATTATCCCGCCGCCGAGGCCGCCCTGGCTGCCGCTGCCGCCATCAATCCCAAGCTCACCCGCCTGGTGCGCCTGCAACTGCGCTATATGTTTGAGCAAAACAACCCCTTGGAAGTGCTCGACCGCGTAGCCAAACTGGAAAAAGCTTCCGCCCTCAACGCCGCCGAAGCCGCCCAATACCGCGAATGGGCCTGGCGCGAACTCCTCGCCCTCGCCACCGACTATCCCGCGCTCAAAGCCTGCCTCGGCCGCATTCCCAAAGAAATGCAGGAAGGCGAACTCTGCGCCCCGATTGCCGAAAAAATGCTGCAAATCGGCCAGTATCCCCGCGTGGTGAAATGGGTGAAAACCCACTATCCCAAGCATCGCAATGCCCAGCTCCTGCCGCCCATGATCGAAGCCGCCCGCTACCTCAGCCCGCGCGAACAGCAGAAAATCATGGATACCGTGGAAGGCTGGCTGCACGACGCCCCGCAAGATGCCGCCCTGCTGCTGCACCTCGGCCAAATGGCCTACGCCAAACAACTGTGGGGCAAAGCCCAAGGCTACCTCGAAGCCAGCCTGCAAGCCCAAGCCACCCCGCAGGCACGCCTGGTGCTGGCCAAAGTGTTTGACGAAATGGACAAACCCGATCAGGCCGAGCAGCAACGCCAGCTGGTGCTGACCGAAATCACTCCGGAAGACGACGAAACCGCTGCCGAATAAAGGCATATGGCAAAAAGGCTACCTGAAACAAGCTGCGCAAAAATTAGCAACACTCGTTTCAGGTAGCCTTTCTAGTTTAGGTTTAATTCACTATACCTATTCGTGCCAACTTACCCTGTCGCTGCTAACCAGGAAATTACCTTTACCACTAGTTGGTACAGCAATCCCAACCCAACTTATATGTACCCCAAACCAAAGGCTACCAGAAAGCCCAAAACTTTCAGGTAGCCTTTTTCCATTCCAGCCGCTCTACTCCACCGTTACCGATTTAGCCAGATTACGCGGTTTGTCCACATCCGTGCCGCGCACCAAGGCGGCGTGGTAGGCCAGAAGCTGCACCGGGATGGTGTGCACAATCGGCGAGAGCACGCCCACGTGGCGCGGGGTACGGATGATGTGCACATTGGTGCTGGGCTGGAAGTTGCTGTCCAAATCGGTAAACACAAACAGCTCGCCGCCGCGCGCACCCACTTCCTGCATATTGGCCTTCACTTTATCCAGCAGGCTGTCGTTCGGCGCAATCACCACCACAGGCATATTCGCATCCACCAGCGCCAAGGGGCCGTGTTTGAGCTCGCCGGCGGGGTAGGCTTCGGCGTGGATATAAGTGATTTCTTTCAGTTTCAGCGCACCTTCCAAGGCCACGGGGTAGTGGATGCCGCGCCCTAAAAACAGGGCGCTGTTTTTCTCGGCGAATTTGTGCGCCCAGGCGGCAATCTGCGGCTCGAGGTTGAGCGCGTGTTGGATGCTGCCGGGCAGCTGGCGCAACTCTTCCATATAAGACTGCGCCTGCTTCTCGGAAACGTGGCCGCGCATTTTGCCCAGGGTAACCGCCAGCCCGAACAACACCACCAGCTGGGTGGTAAAGGCCTTGGTGGACGCCACGCCGATTTCCATGCCGGCGCGGGTGTAGAGCACCAGTTCGCTCTCGCGCGGCAGGGCGGATTCCATCACGTTGCACACGGACAAGCTGTGCTTCTGCCCCAGCGATTGCGCGTATTTCAGGGCCTCCATGGTGTCCAGCGTTTCGCCGGATTGGGATACGGTAATCACCAGTTGGTCGGGGCTGGCAATCACGTCGCGGTAGCGGTATTCGCTGGCGATTTCCACATCGGTCGGCACTCTGCTGATGGCTTCCAGCCAGTATTTGGCGGTGAGCGCGGCGTAGTAGGAAGTGCCACAGGCCAAGATTTTGATGCTGCGGATGTATTCGAATACTTCCCGTGCTTTGGCGCCGAAGTTTTCCGGCTCGAAGCCGCCGCCGAGGAATACTTCGGCGGTGTCGGCAATCGCCTTGGGCTGCTCGTGAATTTCCTTCTGCATGAAGTGGCTGTAAGGGCCCAGCTCCAACGAGGTGAGCGACAACTCGGACACGTGCACTTCGCGTTTGGCTTCCTGCCCGCTGCGGTCGACGAGGCGGCGGATGCCTTCGCTGCCCAATTCGGCAATGTCGCCGTTTTGCAGATACACAATGCGGCGCGTGAAAGCCACCACGGCAGAAACGTCTGATGCAGCAAAGGTTTCGCCCTCGCCCAAGGCCACCAAGAGCGGGCAGCCCATGCGTGCCACCACCAATTCTGCCGGTTTATCCTGCGCCATCACGGCAATCGCATACGCGCCGTGGAAACGCGCACAAGCAGTTTGCACCGCGGCAAACAGCTGGTGTCCGTTAGTGGTGTATTCGTGGTGTACGCTGTGGGCAATCACTTCAGTATCGGTTTGCGATTCAAACACATAGCCCAAGCCTTGCAGGCGGGTGCGCTCTTCCTCGAAGTTTTCGATGATGCCGTTGTGCACCACCGCAATCAGGCTACCTGAAATATGCGGATGCGCATTGGGCTCGGTTACGCCGCCGTGCGTGGCCCAGCGGGTGTGGCCGATGCCGATGTGGCCGCACAAGCCGGCAGCCTTAGCCGCGTCTTCCATCAGCTGTACACGACCCACACGGCGCACGCGCTCGATCACGCCCTGCTCCGTGCCCACCGCGATACCGGAAGAATCATAGCCCCGATATTCCAGCCGCTTCAGGCCGTCGGTGAGAAAATCCACCACATTCTGCTTGGCGCGCACCGCGCCCACAATACCGCACATTGCAAAGTCCTTCTATCTGTTGGGTTGCCAGCCGCCGCAGCGGCAAAAAATCGGGCAGATTATAGCAAACCAGGCCGCCATTCAGGCAGCCCGGTTCGCCAATATTACCTGTTTTAATACGAAGCCGACACCATCTTACCGTCTCTAAAATTCTGCTGATACAGAATATTGCCGTTGATGGCATAAGTGGTGAGCACCCCGTTTTGCGGATGGGCGCGGAAATCATACAGGCTCTCGCGGGTGAGCAGCATGGCGTCGCTGCGCTTCTGCCCGCTCTCGTAAAAATCCTGCACCAAATAACTCCTGCCTTGGCGTCTCAACAGCTGGCGGTAGTAGCCGCCCTTCACTTCGTTTGGCACCGCCTTACCCTGCGCATCGAAATACGTGACCACCTGCTCCTCAATAATGCGCAAACCGCCCAAATCCTGCACATTGCTGCCATTATTCCGGCTGCCCACCGGAATGCTCAAGCCCGTGCCCAAGCCCAGATGGCGGCCGGCAAAACCCAAGCCCAGCAGCACATTGCTGCCCGAGCAGCCGGCCAACAGCAAAATGCAGGCGCCGGCCGCAAAATTCCGTTTTTTCATGACAATTCCCCCCTTAAACCCAATCAAAATCAATGCCCGAATTATAACCCGTTTGAATAAACCGATATAATGCCCCTCTTCCCATTTTTCAGGTAGCCTCATCCCATGATCAGCAAGCTCACCGGCAAACTCATCGAAGCCATCCCCCCACAAGTTGTAATCGACGTAAACGGCGTCGCCTACGAAGCCGACGTTTCCATGCAAACCTTCTACACCCTGCCCCCCGTGGGCGAAACCGTCTCGCTCTACACCCAGCTTATCGTGCGCGAAGACGCCCACCTCCTGTTCGGCTTCGGCAGCCACAGCGAACGCAACACCTTCCGCCAGCTCATTAAAGTGAGCGGTATCGGCGCCAAAACCGCGCTCGGCATTCTTTCTGCCATGAATGCCGACGAACTCGCCGCCGCCATTGCCGCCGAAGACATTAAACGCCTCTCTTCCGCCCCCGGCATCGGCAAGAAAACCGCCGAACGCATGGTGCTCGAACTGCGCGGGAAACTCACTACCTCTAGCGGTGTCCAAGCCCAGCTCGCCGCCCAAGCAGACGACAGCAGCGAAGACATCGTCAGCACCCTGCTCGCCCTCGGCTACAACGAAAAAGAAGCCCGCGCCGCCGCCAAAGGCATCCCAGCCGATACCGAAGTGGGCGAAGGCGTGCGCCTAGCCTTGAAAAACCTGCTGAAATAAACAGATAAAGGCTACCTGAAACTGAACCAACCATTTTCAGGTAGCCTCTTAATAGCCAACCAACACAGTCAATACAAAGCGGCAAGCCACAAACAATGCACACATGCAGCAAGTGAGCCAACGCCGTAGCAAAAGTTTAACTTATTGCCATACCCACCCAAAGGCTACCTGAAAGCCCCAGCAAAGGAACCCCACCATGCCCCGCATCGGCCTCTTTGGCGGCACCTTCGACCCCATCCACAACGGCCACCTGCACATCGCCCGCCGCTTTACCGACGAGCTGGATTTAGAAAGCGTCATTCTCCTGCCCGCCGGCGACCCCTACCACAAAACCACCCCCCGCACCGCCGCCCACCACCGCCTCGCCATGGCCGAAATCGCCGCCCAAGCAGACTCCAGCCTTGCAGTGAGCGACTGCGACATCGTCCGCCAAGGCGCCACCTACACCCACGACACCGTGCAAATCTTCCGCCAACACTTCCCCGCCGCCGAGCTCTGGCTGCTCATCGGCATGGACAGCCTGTTGCAACTGCACACCTGGCACCGCTGGCAAAACCTCGTGCGACAATGCCGCATCGCCGCCGCCCCCCGCCCCGGCAGCAGCCTCGCCCAAGCTCCCGCCCCACTCCAAAGTTGGCTGGCCGAAGCCCTACCCCAAGGCCGTCTGCACATCCTGCGATCCGAGCCGCTGCCCATCAGCTCCAGCCAAATCCGCCAACAGCTCGCCACCGGACACACCAGCCCCGACATCCCCCCCGCCGTGCTCGGCTACATCCGGCAACACCAATTATATTGCCGCGCCGGTGCATAACTTCAGGTAGCCTCTTGCAAAAGCAAAGGCTACCTGAACTTTTTAAGTTTCAGGTAGCCTTTGGGGCAGTAGTTTCGGTAGTGGGTGTGATGCGGTCAAACCACAACCATCATCTCATGCCAGATTGTTTGAGCTGTTCGTAGCCGCCACGGTTTTGCACGTTGGTGTAGCCCATGCTTTCCAGCACTTGTTTGGCGGTTTCGGCACGGCGGCCGCTGCGGCAGTAGAGGTTGATGGGAGTGTTTTTATTGGGAACGTGGGTGGCAATCTGTTGGCCGATTTGGTCGTGCGGAATATTTTTGGCGTTTTCCAGATGGCCTGCGGCATATTCTTCGGGCGTGCGCACGTCGATCCACACAGCTTCTTGGCGGGCGGGGGCCTGGCGCGGCTGGCTTTGCTGCTGGGCAGGCTTGCGGCTGTGCTGGCCGTGAGCTGAGACAGCTAAGGGAAATACGGCCAAAAGGGCGATAGCGGCTAGAGAGAGGGTTTTCTTCATGGGGATCTTTCTCTTGATGATGGAAAGGAAAATTTCAGGTAGCCTTTTATTCATTAAAGGCTACCTGAAAATCGGTTTAGGCTTCGCGGGCATCTTCCACGGCTTCGAGAGCACGCAGAGAGTAGGTGTAGGCGGCGCCGGCGTTGAGGGAGATGGCAGTGGCGAGTGCACCGGCCACTTCGCTCTCGGTGGCACCGGCTTTCACAGCGGCTTGGGCATGCACGGAAATGCAGCTTTCACAGCGGGTGGTAACGGCTACGGCCAGGGCGATAAGTTCGCGGGTTTTGGCATCCAGCGCTTCGGCTGCGGCTGCGCTTTCGAGGGCGGCGTAGCCGGCCAGCATTTTGGGGTGGTTTTTGCCGAGCTTGGCAAATGATTGTTTAACGTGGGCGGCGTGTTTTTTCCAATCTAAAAACATGGTGTTCTCCTAACAAATAAACTGAAATAAAATTTGAACGGACGGCTTTTGCCGAAACCGTTTGATGGGGCGTATGATGGCATAAGTTTTAGTGCAGGGATTGACTGATCGTCTCATTCTTTTGACTGCGCGCTATAGCTGAAACAATTATTTTTCCTGCTCAGCGGCAATACAAGCAGCATGGCAAAGAGAGCCAACACTGCATAAAGTAAAGCGTTTTAGCGATATATTCCCGCCACCGACCAATAAGGAGAAGAGAAATGGATGTGTTAGACAAATTAATTTATCTGGCGCGGCTGCGTGGTCGGATTGATGTATGCTGCCGGCTGGGTGGCGGGTTTCATTTGGAACACAAAACCGAGCCGGAAACGGCGCGGCTGCATTGGGTGGTGTCGGGCAGCGGCTGGCTGCAGGTTGGCAACGGGCAGGCAGTGGCGTTGAGCACGGGCGATGCGGTGCTGCTGCCCTACGATACGGCGCACAGCATTGCCGACAGTTTGGAGGGCTTGGCGCAACCGGCTGGCAAGCCGCAGCTTCACGAAAATGGCGTGCTGGCAGTGAAAGACTGCGGCGGCAACCGCTTGCAATTATTGTGCGGGCAATACCGCTACACGCGCCATGCGGCGCTGTGGCTGGGGATGCCGGAATGCCTGCTGCTGCCGCTGCCGGAAATGCGGCAAACGGCATCGATGATGCTGGATGAAGCAGAAAGGCTGCGCTACGGCAGCGGCACGGTGGTGAATGCGCTTTCGCAGGTGATGCTGGTGGCGGTGCTGCGGCGCTACCGGCAGCAGAGTAGCGATCCTTCTTTTTTGTCGCAGCTGGAAGACCCGCGCCTCAGCGGGCTGTTGCAGGCGGTGTTGCTCGCGCCGCAGGAGGATTGGTCGATTGCGCGGATGGCGGAAATGGCCAAACTCTCGCGGGCACAGCTGATGCGCTTGTTTAAATCGGTAATCGGGGAGAGCCCGCACCGCTTTGTGCTGTCGATCCGCCTGCAACAGGCGGCGGTGCAGCTGGCGGCAAGTGCGGATACGATTTTGCGTATTGCGCTGGAAAACGGCTTTGTGTCCGAATCGCATTTCAACCGCGCGTTTAAGCAGTATTTCGGGCAAACGCCGAAGCAATACCGAGTGCAACAGCTGGAAGAGGCGGAAAAGGCCGTGGCTTGAGCAGAGTGTTTTAATGGATGAAGGCTACCTGAAAATATAGCGGATGCAGCACATATTTTTCAGGTAGCCTTTGGCTGCATATGGTGGTCTCTGGTTTTACCCATCCAAGAAAAAGGCTACCCGAAACCTTCAGGTAGCCTTTGCTTACTCTCTAAGCTATTCTTTGTATTACTGCTTTTTGAAGTCTTTCAAAGTGCCGTCTACATTGAAATCAGCAGAGTATTTGGCGCGCGGAGTTTCAATGGTGGAAGTAATCCAGCGGCGGGTTTGGTCCGGTACCCACAATTGAAAGCTGGCGAAATCCAGCTCGGTTTCAGTGGCTTCCACTTCCTTGGCTTTCTCGCTCCAAGTTTTGGCGATGGTGGCCACGGTGGCAAACTTGATGTCGTTCAGCGGGGTCACGTTGTCTTTCATGTCGCCGCCGCCGGAAATTTGTACCGGTTGCGGTTCGCTCCACTTGCCGTCTTCATAGGTGTAGTGGTCGATATTGTCCGGTTTTTCAGGGTCTTGGATGTCGATTTCAATGCGCGGGCGGCTGCTGCCATAGAATTGAACGTCTTGGAATACATTCAATTCCTTACCGGAGAACTGCGGCAAGGCTTTGAGGGAATCTTCTGCCGCCTGCAAAGCTTGGGCGTTGCTCAGGAAGTTATCCATAGAAGCGGCTTCCTGTTGGCTGCTGCTTTCAGCCTGCTGGCTGGCTTCCTGGCTTTGCGAAGCTTGTTGCTGCGGCGCCGGAGCCTGTTCTTCACCACCTTTGCCGCCGCAAGCGGAAAGGCCGAGTACGGCAGATACACACAACAACCAAAGTGCTTGTTTAGATTTCATAAAGTCATTCCTTCTTTCAATATTGGTTGAATAAGGCAGCATTGCTGCTGGGCGGTATTGTAAAGAAAACTGCTGTGTTTTTCAAAATCGTAGCCGATAAGGCACGTTCTTCGCCCAACTTCTGGTTTCTCCAAACCGTATACAACTATTGATTCGTTGTTCCTCCACGTCCCATCTCTGAACTAATACCTTTTTACTATTGAAAATAATTCTCAAATTAAATAATATAAGAATGTTCTTAACGTTTGTTCTCATTATAGCTGTAAAAAAATAAGGAATAAACATTATTCATCTTCTATTTTGATTACTAATATTTACAGGATACTAACAAATGAAGCCGCAAGTCTTTCGCCCCAGCGCATTGGTGTTGCTGCTGGCCGCCGCCTTTGCCCACATGCAGGCCGCCGCCGATACTTCTGCCGAGCTCGAAACCATCGAAATCAAAGCCCGCAGCCGCGACCAGCGCGGGGCAGACAACGTGTACCGCAAAAACGTTTCCAGCGTCTACGCCGGCCGCGAATACCTAGAACGCTACCGCACGGATGCCGCCGGCGACGTGTTCAAAGGCTTAAACGGCGTGTACAACATGAACACCCGCAACGCCGGCAGTGCGATTACGCCCAATATCCGCGGCATCAGCGGCAAAGGCCGCATCCCCGTTACCATCGACGGCACGGAGCAAACCGTGGACGTGTGGATGAACAACTACGGCATCGCCGACCGCAATTATGTCGATCCCGCCCTGTTCCGCAGTATTACGGTGGAAAAAGGCCCGGCCATGACGCGCGGCGTGAAGTCCGGCGTGGGCGGCGCGGTGTCCATCCGCACCATCGAGCCTGCCGACATCATCCCCGAAGGCAAAAGCTGGGGCGTGGAAGTGAAAACCGAGTTTTCCAATAATACTACCGAGCAAATTCATAGGTTTAACGATTATTTGGGCAAAGACTACCGCACCTTGCCCGGCAATCCTACTGCCGATGGTGCAGCCGGCATGATGGATGGCGGTGTGGCTTTTTCCGGCCTGACTTTCTACGGTGCAGATAACGACAAGCCGCGTACCGGCAGTCGTTTTGCCGAATTTAAAAACGACCGCAACTTACTGTTTTCCGCTGCATTTAAAACCGATATTGCAGACGGCCTGATTGCCTACAGCGACCGGCGCAAAGGCACTTATTTCAGTGGCAAGCACGATTTTGAAGGCTATCAGGGCAACAGCGTGCTCTCTGAAGACCCGCGTGCAGGGCTTTCCGAAACGCTGGTTCCCGACATGGCTGAACTCTACCGTCCGGGTGAACAAGTGCCCAACAGCAACGTGGCCAGCCGCAGCCTGCTTGTAAAAAACAACTGGTATTTGCCGCGCAACCAGCAAATCAACCTACATTACATGGATACCAAAATCCGCTTCGGCGAGATAAATCCTTTTATCAATACCTTATTGATTGGATTCAGCGGATTGTGGAACAACACGACTCAGAAACGTTATGAAATCGTGCCGATACAAGGCATTGATTCCAATATCCACAGCCGTACCTACAAACTCGGCTACCAATGGCAGCCCGAAGGCAGCCGCTGGATAGACCTCAAAGCCGACTTATGGCGCGTCAACACCACCAGTATCCGCCACCAAAGCGGCGGCCCCGATTTGGCCGTGCCCTACGGCGATCCCAAATACGATGCCTGGGCACGCTGCTTCCGCCACAATGTAGAGCCCGATCTTGCACAAGGCTACAGCTGCCAAGATTTGCTTAACGAAGGCTATAATGCCGACACACCGCCCAACGACCCGCCTATGTTTGAGGGAGCAAACACCGTATTTGCCGGTTCTCGCCAAACCACCAAGGTTTCCCGCACCGGCTTCAACCTCAGCAACCGCATGCGCCTGAGCGACCAATTCAGCCTCACCCTTTCCGGCCGCCACCAATATGAAAAGCTCGATGAATCCAGCATTATGGCCAACAACGACAAAGACATTTTCGGCATCATGAATGCCGTAACCGCGCTCACCAAGCTCACCGGCCCGCGTGCAGGGCGGCGCAAAGAGTGGGGCGCGCAACTGAGTTTTGACTGGCGGCCGACCAGCCGCCTGCGGATTGAGGCTGGCATCCGTTACGACCGCTTCTGGGCATTTGACGACGCACTCGCCCGCGCCCGTGCCCGCCGCGACCCCATCTACTCCGTTACCCAAGGTATTGATAATGTTATCAGCGGATTGGCATTGCCCTATTTGCAAGTGATGACCCAAGAGGAAATCGATGCCTATAACCGCGCCAAAGTTGAGCTGCAAAACCGCCCGAACGATTGGGAAGAAATCTACCGCGACTTCTACCGCCGCCACGGCTTCTTCCCCGATGACAGCATTTCACGCCACAACCAAGACGGCAATACCAGCTATGTCGATAGCAACGACCAATACCAGGATTTTGACGAAAGCCAAACCGTGCTCTACCGCCCGATGTCGGCCAGAATCTCGCACTACCGCGACCGGAAATTCAGCGGCCCCGTTTTCGAAAACGGCTTTTTTGAGCAGCGCGTGGAAAACCCGCAGGGCAGGCAGGGCAGCTTCTACCGCCACCTGCGGGTTGAATCTGGAAGTTTTCACTATTGGTCGTCAAGCCGCGTGCTTGACATTACACATGACAACTATAGACAGAGCATGTACACGGAAGGGGTAACGTTTGGCAATAATTCGGATTACCGCACCAGGCGGGGCGATATTGCCAGCACCGATAATGAGATGGAAGCGGGGCGTATCTATACCTATATCGACCCCAACAGCGATGCCAACTTCCCGCCGGTGAAGCGCATGAACGGCTCGGCCTGGTCGCCCATGATCGCCCTCAGCTACGACCTCACCGACAACAGCCGCCTGCACCTGCGCTGGGCGCAGATGACGCGCTTCCCCAGTATCTACGAGGCCACCAATATGTCTGCCGGCGCGGTATATAAATACCCCATGCTACCCTCGATCGACCTCAAGCCCGAGCGCAGCACCAACTGGGAAGTCGGCTACACCTACAACTTCGCCCCGCTGTGGGGCAGGTTGCGTGAAGGCGACGTGCGCCTCACCTATTTCTCCAACACCATCAAAAATGTGATCGACACCAACGAAAACAAAGATTTGATGCAGTACGACCGAAAAATCACCCAAGGCATCGAGCTGCAAAGCCGCCTCGATTTCGGCCGCTTCTTTATGTCGCTCGGCGGCACATACCGTTTAAAACAAGAAACCTGTGATGCCAACCTTGCCTTCGCCTACGATATTTTCTACAACAGCGCGCCCACCTGCATCGAAGGCGGCATAGGCGCAACCAGGTTCTACCAATCCATCCAGCCCAAATACTCTATTAATTTGGACTTGGGCGTGCGCCTTTTCGGCGAAAAACTCGAGCTCGGCATCCGCGGCATCCACCACAGCCGCCGCAGCAGCAAACAACATGACCAGCTTGTTGCCGAAGGCAAAGGCCATATGCTGTTCTCCACCGGTACGGCCTACCACTGGCATGCCTCCACCATCTGGGATGCCTACGCCCGCTACCGCATCGGCAACAGGCTCAGCATCAACCTCGGCGTGGGCAACCTCACCAACCGCTACTACCTCGACCCGATGAGCAACGTCCCCACCCCCGGCCCCGGCCGCACCGTAACCCTCGGCATCAAAGCCCGGTTTTAACGCACAAAAGGCTACCTGAAACTTTTAGTCTCACAGAAACTTGCGAAGCCATCTTTCAGGTAGCCTTACAGCTGCTAGTCGGTACATGAAGCAGCCAGATAGTTCCTTACAAAAGTGAATAAAGGCACCTGAGTTTGCTTAAACCGCTTAGACACCACAGCAACCCCCACCGTCTATACTGTTTGGCTGGGTATTGGGCAATTGCGGTATATGCTACTGATTAATTCTCAACAAAACCGCCGGTCTGAAATAATCAGGCCGGCGGTTGGTTTAATAAAGCTCGCTGTATTACTGCCCGTTTTTGGCTGCCCACTCGGCGGGGGTGGCGGCTACAGAGATGGAAAGGGCGTGCAATTCGTTGCTGGCTAGCCGGTCGGCGAGGCCGTCTTTGATCAGGCGGTGGCGGGCGAGGCGGGGTTGGCCTTCAAAATCGGCGGAAACGATGGCGGCAAAAAAGTGATGGCCGTCGCCTTCCACTTGGATCATTTCGGCATTGATGACTTCGCCAATCATGGCTTGGACTTGTTCAGGGGTGAGCATGTGGGATTCCTTTTGATTTCTTAAGGGGTTTGTGTGAGGGGCGTATTCTACCGTAAACCGTTGTGGTGCGCTTTGTTTGTGTTGGGTAGTTTCAGGTAGCCTATATCGGGTAATGGGCTACCTGAAACTTTAATACGATTTGAAGAACAGCCTACTCTGGCAGCGATTTGGCTAATGCTGCACTCTACTGCGTTTTCACTTCGTTGAAGTTCAAGCTTCAGGTAGCCTCTGCGGCCGGTTGCAAAATATACAGGCTCACGGTTTCGCGGCTGCGGGCAGCAGCGAGTGGGTTGGCAGCATCGCGGCTTTTGGGGTGTTGCGGACGAGTGTCGAGGCGTTGGCTGGCGGTAAGGCCGGCGGCGGCGATGCGTTCGGCCAATTCATTCGGTTGGCGCAGGCCGAGGTGTTCGGCAAGGTCGGACATGATAAGCCAAATTTGCCCGCCGGGATTGAGGTGGGCGGGGGCTTGCTGCAAAAAGGCTTGCAACATGGCACTGCCGGGGTCGTAGAGGGCGGTTTCGATGTCGGCAGCGGGTTTGGCGGGCAACCAAGGCGGGTTGCAAACAATAAGGTCGGCGCAGCCTTCGGGGAAAAGATCGGTTTGCAGCAGCTTGATTTGAGGCAGGCAGAGGCGTTGGAAATTGGCGCGGGCGCAGGCGATGGCGCGGGGGCTGTTGTCGGTGGCGGTAATCGCTTGGAGGCCACGCCGGGCGAGTAGGGCGGCAATCACGCCGCTACCGGTGCCGATGTCGAAGGCGCTCTGGACGCTGGGCGGCAGGGGTGCGGCGGCGATCAGATTGAGATATTCGCCGCGCAATGGGGAGAACACGCCGAACGGCACATGGATGTGCGCACCGAGGGCGGGGATTTCTACGCCTTTTTTGTGCCATTGGTGGGCACCGATGAAGCCAAGCAGCAGATTGAGCGGCAACAGGAATGGCTCGCTGTTCGGTTCGCCGAATACGTCGGCTAAGGCGGCAGCCACATCGGGAGCACGGCGCAAATTCAGCCGATAGCCGGCATCGATTTCCACCAACAGCATATTGGCCAGCCGGCTGCGTTGGGCCTGCTGCATGCGGTGGGTGTGGAAATCGGGCGATGCAGCGTCGGGAAGCTGGCGTTTCACGGCGGAGAGCAGCTGCACGGCCTGATGATAGTCGCCGCGCCAAAGCAGAGCGCAGCCTTGGCGAAAACTTTTGAGTGCAGCTTTGGCAGAAAGGCCGGCTTCGGCCACGGTCAGCGCGGCAGGCGGTTTTTGGGCAGCGGTGTTGCACCACGGGGCTTGGCGGGTTTGGCCTTGTTCTTGCCAGGTGAGGGTGTGAGGCATGGTGGGTTCGCTTGATTTGGGCTTCAGGTAGCCTTGGGGGAGTGAGAGGCTACCTGAAAAAATGTCGGCTGTTCAATCGTTGTTTGCACGGATGCCATGGCGGGTGGTGTAGCGTAGCAATGCCGTACGCACAAAATCGCAGCAGATTGTGTATGCCGATAGATAAAACAGGCTACCTGAAAGCGCTAGCTGCAACGGAGTTAAACGACTATGGCGGTTTCAGGTAGCCTTAGGTTTATGCGGCCTTAAGCAGGTTTATTGCCCAATCCACAAAGAGAGGATTTTACTGTTGGGACGGTAGCGGCTAGTGCTGCGAGGCGAGCCATCATCCGCAGGGCGGTAGCGACCGGCATCTTCCACTTGGATGGTCAACCAAGCGGGCTGGCGCTCAAAGGTGGCAAACTCGCGTGCTTCGATTTCACTTTGCATAATCTGCTTCACGCGGCCAAGTTTGCCGACTGCGGATTGCAGGGTCATGCCCGGGCGAACTCCGGAGGCGGTGCTACAGGTTGGGCTGGAGGTTTGGAGCATGGTGATTTTGGCACGCTGGTTGAATAGATGGGCTGCTGTCATCTTCCACGCTTGCCTGATGGGCAATAATTTCCGTCCCGTTCGGCAGGGCAATGGCAATATAAGAGACGCCTTCGCCGTCGCTGGTGCGCCGCAAGCGGGCGCGGGGGAATTGCTGCTTGACTTGGGCGGGGGTTTGGCCGAGGCGGATGCCGCCGATGCTATTGGCCTGAATCAGACATTCAGCGGCAGCAGGGGTAGACAGGACAGCGATGAGGAGGGCGGTGAGGATGGGTTTCATGGCTGACTTTCGGTGAACGGTTAATTGATGGCTTGAATTTCAGGTAGCTTTCCCGAAGGGGAGGCTACCTGAAATTTTAAACGTAATTTCAAACTTTTACCAGCGTTACACCTACTCTGCCAGGCCATCCAGCAATTTCTGATGAATCCCACCAAAGCCGCCATTGCTCATCACGAGAATATGGTCGCCGCTCTTGGCATTGCTCAGGATACTTTGCACGAAAGCGTCGAAATCGTTGCCGGTGTGCAGTTTGCTGCCGAGCGGGGCAAGGGCAGCGGCTACGTCCCATTCCACGCCGCCGCCGTAGCAGAACACTTGGTCGGCTTCGGCCAGGCTTTCCGGCAGGGCGGCTTTCATGCTGCCGAGCTTCATGGTGTTGGAGCGCGGTTCGAGCACGGCCAGGATGCGCGCGCTGCCCACTTTCTGCCGCAGTCCGGCCACGGTGGTGGTAATGGCGGTAGGGTGGTGGGCGAAATCGTCATACACGGTGATGCCGCGCACGCAGCCTTTCACTTCCATGCGCCGCTTCACGTTTTGGAATTGCGAAAGCGCTTCGCAGGCTACCTGAATACTCACGCCGGCATGGCGGGCGGCGGCGATGACGGCCAGCGCGTTGAGGCGGTTGTGTTCGCCCAACAGCGGCCAGGCGATATGGCCGACGGTTTGGCCGTGGTGCAACACATCGAATGCGCCGTTTCCGTCCGGCTCACCGGCCTGCCAGCCTTCTGCGCTGTCGAAGTTTTCCACCGGCGTCCAGCAGCCTTGCGCCAACACGGTTTGCAGGCTATCTTCGCGGCCGTTGCACACAATCAGGCCTTGGCCGGGAATGGTACGCACCAGGTGATGGAACTGGGTTTGGATGGCGGCGAGGTTGGGGAAAATGTCGGCGTGGTCGTATTCGAGGTTGTTCAGAATGGCGGTGCGCGGTCGGTAGTGCACAAACTTGCTGCGCTTGTCGAAGAAGGCGGTGTCGTATTCATCGGCTTCGATCACGAAAAACGGCGAGCGGCTGGCCGGATCGGCTTTGGGCGCCTGCGGCAGGCGGGCGGAAATGCCGAAGTTTTGCGGAATACCGCCGATGAGGAAACCAGGAGCCAGGCCGGCGTATTCCAACACCCAGGCCAGCATGGAGGCAGTGGTGGTTTTGCCGTGCGTGCCGGCCACGCCGAGCACCCAGCGGCCGTGCAGCACGTTTTCAGCTAGCCATTGCGGGCCGGACACATAAGGCAGGCCGCGATTCAAAATGGCCTCGATTACCGGCATGCCGCGCTTGGCCACGTTGCCGACCACATACACATCGGCGGGAAATTCGTTCAGCTGTTCGGCATCAAAACCTTCGTGCACGGCAATGCCCAAATCGGCCAGCTGTGTGCTCATCGGAGGATACATTTTGGCATCACAGCCGCTCACCTTGAAGCCCGCTTCTTGAGCGATGGCGGCCAGCCCGCCCATAAATGTGCCGCCGATGCCGATAATGTGGATGTGTTGCATAGCCGAAAGCCTTATCTGGAAATAGAAAGGCGGAATTATAACGGATTGGTGCGGCGGCGGGCATGGCGATTCCTGCTATGCCGCGGATTAGGCTCTCAGCTAGCCTTAGCCTCCCAACAGGCTACCTGAAACCATGTTCTGACAGAATCCAAAATGGTTTCAGGTAGCCTATTGCAGCCAAACAGCCGAATAAACCCGTTGATTTGA
Source organism: Eikenella sp. (assembly GCF_057315495.1). Classification (NCBI taxonomy): domain Bacteria; kingdom Pseudomonadati; phylum Pseudomonadota; class Betaproteobacteria; order Neisseriales; family Neisseriaceae; genus Eikenella; species Eikenella sp. The sequence continues at coordinate 9,595 of NZ_DBHKXY010000062.1, read as the reverse complement.
CAATAAAACCGCTAAAATTTAGAATCCCGCCGTTTTGAATTGGGAAGCTGGGATAACGATGAGCAAACGTGTGTTGGTGGTGTCGTATTCGCAGAGCGGGCAGCTGGCACGCCTGAAAGAGAGTTTTCTGCGCGATATACGCGGCACGGCAGGGATTGAAGTGGACGATGTGGTGCTGCGGCCGGCGCAGCCGTTTGCTTTTCCCTGGCGCTTCCTGCCGTTTTTCGATGCCTTTCCCGAAACCGTGCATTTGCAACCCGCCCCCATCGAGCCGCCTGTTTTGGCACACGAGCGGTATGACTTGGTAGTGATTGCCTACAGCGTGTGGTTTTTATCTCCTGCCCAACCGATTACCGCGTTTCTGCAAAGCGAAACCGCGCGGCGGGTGTTGCGTGATACGCCGGTACTTACATTAATCGGCTGCCGCAATATGTGGCTGATGGCGCAGGAGAAAATGAAACGCTTACTGGCCGATGCGGGCGCGCGGCTGGTGGGCAATGTGGTGAAAATCGACCAATGCGGCAGCGCCGCCAGCTTCATCACCACACCGCTGTGGATGTTTACCGGCAAGCGGCAAGCCGTGCATTGGCTGCCGCCTGCGGGCATCAGCGAAGCGGAAATCGCCGATGTGGCGCGTTTCGGGCAGCGCACCGCCGAAGCTTTGCAGCGTGATGAAACATTAGACGAAACGCTGCTGCAACACATGGGTGCAGTGAAGATAAACGAAAAACTGATGGCCAGCGAGCGCGTGGGACACCGCAGCTTTTTGGTGTGGGGCAAGCTGGTGATGGCTGCAGGGCGCGTGTCGCCGCCGTTGCGGCGGTTGGTATTGTGCGTGTATATCGTGTTTCTGCTGGGGATGATTCTCACCGTGGCGCCGATCGGCGCGCTGCTCAAAACCCTGCTCGCTCCGCTGCGCCGCGAACAGATGCAGCGGGAACGGGCATATTATGCCGCACCGTCTGGGGAGTGAGTCGGCTTTGATATAGATATTAGGAAGAAGAAAGGCTACCTGAAAAGCAAAAACTTTTTTCAGGTAGCCTTATTTGCTATGTGCGACTCCGCCAAACTCACTCCTGCGGAATCTCCCAATCGCTTACCGCCACAAAATCCGGCTGGTGTAAATCCTGCTCAAACACCGAGCCGGTGGGGCTGTGCAGCAATTTGGCGATCGCCGGCTGGTAGTTAGCCATGCGTTGCAGGCTGTAGAGGTGGAAGTTGGCCGCATTGTCGGCGTAGTCATCGTCTTCAAAGCCGGAAAACATCCGCCAGCCGCTGTCGGGAGAAAAGGCGGCATCAGGCTCTTCGCGATACAGAAAACGGATCGGCATGCCTTCTTTGGCAACCTGGTCGGACACGATGGCATAGCCCTGCGGCACGCTTTTTACCGGCAGCTCTTCTTCCGGCAGGCTGAAAATTTCCGGGTTCAACATAGGTATGCTCCTTAAAACGCCTCGCCCACTTTCACCCCGCCGGCCAAATCTTGCGGCGAGGAAAGTGCGGCGGTGAAGGCTTGGGCGGCTTGGAATTCGGGCTGCTGCATTACTGCGGCGTAATCGTCCGGTGTGCCGCGCCCGGCCATGTATTGCCAGCGCTCGGCCAGTTGCGGGTTTTCAGGCAGCCTGAAGCCTTCGAGCAGCTCGTCCACCCAATCGGGGCGGTTGCACACCAACACGATATCGCAGCCGGCGGCAAAAGATTGTGCCGCCCGCTCCCGGATACCGCCGGCCATGCTGGCACCTTCCATGGTGAGGTCGTCGGAAAAAATCACGCCGTTGAAGCCCAAATCCTGGCGCAAAATCTGCTTCAACCAGATGCTCGAAAAACCGGCCGGTTGTTTGTCCACCTGCGGGTACACCACATGCGCGGGCATCACGGCGGCCATGCCTTCGGCAGCCAAAGCGCGGAAAGGCTGGATATCTGCCGCCATCAGTTCGGCCAAGCTGCGCGGGTCTTCGGGCAACACGTGGTGGCTGTCGCCGGAAACAAAGCCGTGGCCGGGGAAGTGTTTGCCGCAGCTTTGCATGCCGCCCCGGTTGAGCCCGCGTTGCAGCGCCAGTGCCAGCGCGGTAACGGTATCAGCTTGGCAATGGAAACTGCGGTTACCGATCACGGCGCACTGCCCCCAATCCAAATCCAACACCGGCGTAAACGACAAATCCACCCCGCAGGCACGCAATTCTGCCGCCAGCACCCAGCCCACCTGCTCTGCTGCCGCTTCGGCTGCCGATTGGCCCTGCTCTTCCCAAATGCCGCCCAGCGTACTCATGGCCGGCAGGCGGGTAAAGCCTTCGATAAAGCGCTGCACCCGACCGCCCTCATGATCCACGGCAATCACCAATTCCGGCGTACGCAAGGCCTTGATTTCGGCGCACAAAGCCTGAAGCTGGCTGCGGTTTTGGTAATTGCGGCGAAACAGAATCACGCCGCCCACGGCTGGGTGCAGCAGGCGTTGTTTTTCTTCCTCGCTCAGGCGGTGGGCGGCAACATCGGCCATAATCGGGCCGCGCGGCAGGCAAACGGGTGGCATAGCAAATCTTTCTGTGTGTTCGGTGCAAAAACGGGATTTCATCACTTCCGCCGCGAAAAAACAAGCCGAGGCCTTTTAATTCAGGTAAAACCGATTGAAACGGCACGGCGGAAATGATGTAATGCCCGCTGTTGTTTCCTTTCATTCACATTAGGGAGTTTTATGCAAACCAACACATTCCGCACCGGCCTGCTGGCCGCCGCCGTGGTATTCGCCTTGGCCGCCTGTAACCAACAGCCCACTTCCAGCAACGCCTCTGCTCCGACCTCATCCGCCCCTGCCGCCGCTTCAGCTGCCTCCGGCCCCGCTGCCGCTTCAAGCCCTGCCGCTGCCTCCGACGTATTGGCCGGCATGACCGAACAGCAAAAAGCCAGCTACCTCATCGGCTACTTGCAAGGCCAACAGCTGGGCGATGCCAACACCATCTTAGATTTCGACCAAGCCACCCTGATTAAAGGCCTGCAGGCCGGCATGGCCAGCCAGCCGCTGCCTGTAAGCGATGAAGAAGCCAACAATATCCTGCAGCAATACCACACTGCCCAGATGGGCAAACTGGCCACCCGCCAGCTGGAAGAAGGCAAAGCCTTCCTCGAAGCCAACAAAGCCAAAGAAGGCGTGAAAACTACGCCCTCCGGCCTGCAATACAGCGTGAAAACCGAAGGCACCGGCAAACAGCCCACTGCCAAGAGCACTGTAACCGTACACTACGAAGGTAGATTGCTCGACGGCACCGTGTTCGACAGCTCCATCAAGCGTGGCGAACCTGCTACCTTCAAGCTCGACGGTGTGATCAAAGGCTGGACCGAAGGCCTGCAGCTGATGAAAGAAGGCGGCGAATACACCCTCTACATCCCTGCCGAACTCGCCTACGGCGACAAAGGCAACCCCAGCATTCCGCCCAACTCCGTGCTGGTATTCGATGTTAAACTGATTAAAGTTCAGTAATTCCATCAGCTAACTAAAAGGCTATCTGAAAAGCAAAAGACTTTTCAGGTAGCCTTTAATCCATCCTCCCAACACACCTAGGCTACCTGAAAAAGAAACCCCAATCCCCTACCCCAACTTTTCAGCTAGCCCCTATAATCCCATATCCCATTTCCAACAAAACACTCCGCCATGCAAAAAATATTCGTCCTCTACACCGGCGGCACCATCGGCATGAAGCCCAGCCCCGCCGGTCTGGTGCCCGATGCCGAGCTCGCCGAACAAGCCCTGCAACCCTATGCCGAACAAGCCGTGTTCCACTGGCACATCTGCCAGCCCCTGATCGACAGCTCTAACATCACCCCCCAGCATTGGGCCCAATGGCTCGCCATCCTACAAGCCGCCCTGCCCTCGCACGACGGCATCCTCGTATTGCACGGCACCGACACCCTCGCCTACACCGCCAACCTCCTCGCCCTTGCGCTCGACAGCGGCGGTAAACCCATCGTCCTCACCGGTGCGCAAAAGCCCTACCATGCCGCCGACAGCGACGCCCCGGCCAACCTCCGCACCGCCATCGCCGCCCTGCAAAACCCCCAGCTGCACAACACCGTTATCGCCTTCGGCGGCCGGCTCTACCCCGCCATTGGCAGCAGCAAATGCAGCACCGAGCTCGACCAAGGCTTCGACAACGCCCACTTCGGCACCTGGCAGCCCGGCACCCTACCCCGTCGCCTAAACGGCCTGCCCACCCGCTTCAACCCCGGCGCCAGCGTGTGCAGTCACCTGCTCACCCCCGGCAGCAGCCCCGAGCAAATCGCCCACAGCCTGCGCCACTTCCCCCAAGAAGCCGCCATCCTACTTTCCTACGGCCAAGGCCACGCCCCCGCCAGCTCCGAATTGCTCGCTGCCGTGCAACACTTCAGCCAAAACGGCGGCCTGCTGCTCAACATCAGCCAAGCCCACCACGGCCGCACCGGCACCGCCTACGCCCAAGGCAACGCCCTACGCCAGGCCGGCGCAGTGGGCGGCGGCAAATGCAATATCGAAACCGCCACCGCCCTCATGACCCTCGCTGCCAGCAACCGCTGGACGACCGACCAGCTGCAACAGGCTTTAGCGCAATTAGATTTACTCTGATACCTTCCTCCGATACAAAAAGGCTACCTGAAACCGTATCAACTGTTTTCAGGTAGCCTTTACAACAAGGGCATAAGCAGCCTAACGCACCAAAAACCGCCCCTGCCACACCAAATACAGCGTTCCCGCCAGCAGCAGCGCCACCCCGGCCGAGCCGCTTACTGCCAACGCCGTGCCCAGCCATACCATCTTGCCTGCGGCCAAGAGGTGCAGCCCGCAGCCGCACATGGCCGCCAAGCCGAAAGAGAAGCCCCACCAACTCATGCTAAACCCGCCCTCGGCAAACCAGCCCAGCAGGCGCAGCAAAAGCAGAAACTGCAAACAGCCGTAGCCCATCAAGGCCAGCGCAAACGTGTCGATTGCACCGCCATTTACCGCAAAATACGCCCCACAGCCCACAAAGGCCGGCGCAAGCTGGATGCCCACTATCCCGCGCACTTGCGGCGCAACTGCCACTTCCGTGCGCAGCCTGCCCAAAATCGCCGCCTCCAGGCTAAACCAAGACAGCATCCCCGCGCCGAAAAACAACACCGCATAATCATGCAGCCCTAGTACGCCCAGCGCTGTGGCGCTCACAAAATTGGTGGCCACCGTAGGCAGATAAATCACCGGCGTGGTGGCGGCCAAGTTGTGCAGCCCGCGCCATAGCCCGGCAGCACGATACATGGCAAACGCCAGCTGCCCGGCAATGCCGGCATATACCAGCACGCGTGCCGCCCCGGCGGCATAGGGCAGCCCGGCAATACCGGCCAAGATGGTGGTTATCGGGATGGCACTGAGAAAACAGCATTGCACCAAATCGCCAAGGTCGCTTAAAAAGTCCTCGCGATAAGCCAATATCTTGCACGCATAAGCCGCCACCAGCACCAGCCACACCGAAAACGCCGCCGCCAGCAGCCCTTCGCCAGGCCAAGCCGGCATCAGGCCTGCCGTTGCGCCATAGCGCCACGACAAACCCAAAGCGAACAGGCCGATGGTGGTACTGAAATAACTGAGCGGAATCGGAAATTTGCGGCGTGCGCCCATGATGTGTTCCTTTATTGCCGGGATAATTTAAAACAGGCGGCATCATACTGGCACTCCCCTGCTTCAAACTATCCGATTTTGCTCAATCTGCCGCCATTTTGTCTCGTGCACTTACGGGATACAGGCTACCTGAAACATTCAACAAGCGGCAGCTTCGGCAAATCTAGCAAGAAAAATCGACTTTCGATACAAAGCGGTGAGCCGCAGGCAGTACGGAAATACGGCAAAGCGAAACAACACTGTAGCGAAAGTTGGCTTGCGATATTTGGTATAAAAAAGGCCACCTGATTGTTCAGGTAGCCTTGCCATTCTGCCTTACAGCGAATAATACATTTCAAATTCCAGCGGGTGCGGTGCCATGCGGATGCGGCGCACGTCTTCTTCTTTGAAGGCGATGTAGCTGTTGATCCAGTCTTGGCTGAACACCCCGCCGCGCAGCAGGAATTCGTGGTCGGCTTTGAGAGCGGCCAGGGCTTCTTCCAAAGAGGCGCATACGGTCGGCACCAATGCATCCTCTTCCGGTGGCAGGTCGTAGAGGTTTTTATCGGCCGGATCGCCGGGGTGAATTTTGTTTTGGATACCGTCCAGCCCGGCCATCAGCAGCGCGGCGAACATCAAATAGGGGTTCGCGGTGGGGTCTGGGAAACGCACTTCAACGCGGCGGGCCTTCACACTGTGCACGGTGGGAATGCGGATTGAAGCGGAGCGGTTTTTGGCGGAATAAGCTAGCTTGGTGGGCGCTTCAAAATGCGGTACCAGGCGTTTGTAGGAGTTGGTGGAGGGGTTGGCGATGGCATTCAGCGCTTTGGCGTGCTTGATGATGCCGCCGATGTAGTAGAGGGCGGTGTCACTCAAGCCGGCATAGCCGTCGCCGGCGAACAGGTTTTGGCCGTTTTTCCAAATGGATTGGTGCACATGCATGCCGCTGCCGTTGTCGCCCATCAAGGGTTTGGGCATGAAGGTGGCAGTTTTGCCGAAGTTGTGCGCCACGTTATGGATCACATATTTCATGTCTTGGGTTTGGTCGGCACGGTGTACCAAGGTGCTGAATTTGGTGCCGATTTCCATCTGGCTGCCGGTGCCCACTTCGCCGTGGTGCACTTCCACTTCAATGCCGATTTCCTGCAAGATATTGACCATGGCGGAGCGCAAATCCTGCCCGGCATCCACCGGCGCCACGGGGGCATAGCCGCCTTTCACCATCGGGCGGTGGCCGGTGTTTTGGCCGTCCAGATGCAAACCGCTCGCCCAGGCGGCGCTTTCGGAGCTGATTTCGAAACGGGTTTTGTGCATATGGGTTTCAAACTCAATGCCGTCAAACACGAAAAACTCAGGCTCGGGGCCGAAATAGGCAGTGTCGCCCACGCCGCTGGCTTTCAAATAGGCTTCGGCTCGGCGGGCGATGGTGCGCGGGTCGCGGTCGTAGCCCTGGCCGCTGGCCGGATCGATCACATCACAAGTGAGCACCACGGTGGCATCGTCGTAGAAGGGGTCGATGAAGGCAGTGGCCGGATCGGGGCGCAGCTGCATATCGGAGGCCTGAATGCCCTTCCAGCCGCCGATAGACGAGCCGTCGAAAGCCTGGCCGTTTTCAAACCATTCTTCCGGATCGTCCAGCACCACGGCTGCGGGTACGGTGAAATGGTGCTGTTTGCCTTTGGTGTCGGTGAAGCGCAAATCAACGAAACGGACATCGTTTTCTTCAATCATGCGAACTACATTGCTGATGGACATGGTGGCACTCCTTAAATATGCGGGGATAAAATCAAGCTGGCATTTTGCCACAGCCGCCGCCCAAGCGTATATAGCAAAAATCAAAAAAGGCTACCTGAAAATACAGATAAACTGTACCCACTTTTCAGGTAGCCTTTATTGTCTGAAACTACCTGATAACCATATTTCAGCTAGCTTTCTTTCTCAACTTCTGAGCTAATCAACCCACCACATTCCTCCCTTGTGCCTTATATTCAAACAGCTGCCCGCTAAAGGCGAAGGCGGCGCAGACTGCCGCCACGCTGTTAGAAGCAGGATAGCCCCACCGTTCGGCCAAGCGCAGGCTGGCGAAGCCCGCGGCGTAAGTGCCGGCCAGCAGCACGGAGAATTGCAGGCTGCTATCCAGCGCGGCGGTGGCAGGCTCAGATTTGTCCATCATCAGCGCCAGCATCACGGGCAGCAGCAGGGTATAGATCAGGCTCAGCGCCACGATTTGCAGCGGCGGCAGCCAATGGTGCAGCGCGGCGGCACGGTCTATCCAAACAAACGAAGCCACCAACGGCAGCTGCAGCACACACAGCGCGGTTACGATGCGCCGCCGCGACTGCTTGCGCGCCAGATAGCCCGCCAGCGGCGTAACCGTCATGCAGGAGAGCGGGATGGCCACGGCCAGAATCGTGCCGGTTTGCGCGGGGCTGAAGCCCAAATCGCCCAGTTTGGGCACGAAGGTGGCGGCAATCCAGGCGTAGGGCGTGGCGGCGGCGGCCAAAAGCAGCAGCCAGCGCAGGCCGCGCCCGGGCAGCCGCCAGAAGCCGAGCATGCGGGCAAACAGCGTGCCAAACCCGGCGGCGGGCGGCGTATCGGCCTCCGGCTCGCGGTAAAACCACACTTGCAGCAGCAAAACGTTAAACAGCAACACCAGCCCCACGGCGGCCTGCCAGCCCAAGCGGCGGAACACCAGCAGCACCAGCGCGCCGCCCACCATCTTTCCGGCGCGGGCGGCAACGGTTTGAATCACGCCGCCGAAGCCGCGCTCGCGGTAGGGCAGCAAAACGCAGCTCAAGCCGAGCACGGCGCAGCCGTAGAGCGTGCCGCAGGCGCACAGCAGCAGGCAGGCGGCGGCCAGCGGCGGGAAGCTGTGCAGCGGGTTGATGGCGAGCAACACCAGCAGGGCAAGGCCGATGCCGCCGAGCGACACCAGCATCCAGCCGCGAAAGCGTCCGCAACGGCCGATGCGGTAGCGCTCGATCAGGGTGGAAAACAGGATTTTGCCGCTCTCCACGCTGCCGATTAGGTAAATCCAGCCTAGCTGCTTCAGGTTGAAGCCGCCGCTTTTGAGGATGGTCATCAGCGCCACCAGATAAAAGCCGATGAGGGTGAATTTGTAGGTGCCGGCGGTGGCGAGCAGCAGCCAGTCGCGCCGGTTCGGGCGGGATGAATCATGTGCCACGGGCGGCCTCCTCAGGCTTTTTCCGGGCTGAAGGCGGCCAGCGCGGCTTCGGCGCTACGGATGGCGGTGGCGTAGTCGGCTTCCACAATGTAGTTCACACCAAGCGTGGGCGCCATTTTTCCCGACTGCTGCCGCATCAGGTCCAGTTGTTCGGCATCGGGCTCGATCAGCAGCATGGCGGCGCAGCGTTCGTCCAGCAGCGGGCGGTGGGCGCGTATCCAGTCGAGATAGAGCTTGCGGTCGGCCACAATCTGGGCTTCTTCCTTTTGCAGGCGCATCGGGGCGCACACGGTGGCCAGGCGCGGGTGGCTTTGCAGCAGCACTTCGAATGCGTCGAGCCAGGCGGCAAACAGGGAAACACCGACCAGGTCGGTGTAAAAAATGGTGCCTTGGGGCAGGGTTTTGACGGGGGTGAACATGGTGGATTCCTTTATTTAGTGTGGATTTGGCGGTTTCAGGTAGCCTCGATGCCTTTGCAGCCGTATTCAGGTGGGGCTACCTGAAAACGTAAATTTTTGCGGAGTTCAAACCAACTCTGCTTTTTCAGGTAGCCTTTGCCGCCTTATGCCGCATGGGGCTACCTGAAAAGGGGTGCGCGGCAAAGTGCCGTCCTGCGGCTTGCCTATCCCCTCCCGCCCTGGCCCCTCTTACGGGAAAGGGCGGGCGGTGCCAGCGTGCCTCAGGCGGGCTACCTGAAAAGGAAGCAGGCGGCGGGTAGGGATAAAACCTGCCCTTGCAGTGTTTCAGGTAGCCTGATCTGTAGGAAATCGTCGCGTTGTTTACACCACAGGTTGAGAAAAGTAAGCCTGCAA
>NZ_DBHKXY010000061.1:0-52292 GCF_057315495.1 Eikenella sp. | reverse complement strand
GCGGTTCGCGCAGCGCGGCGGTGTAGAGCAGCGGCAGGTAGTGTTCGGGCGACGGCACGGAGAGCGCGGCGGCTTCCCCCAGCCGTTCGTAATGCACCAACGTGTCGTTGTCCTGCGCGGCAAGGGCGCGATTGACGGCATTGCGGAAGTCTATTGCCCATTTGTAGCCCGCGGCGGGGTCACGGCGCATGGCGCGCAGGTTGTGGACGACGTTGCCGCTGCCGACCACCAGCACGCCCTGTTCGCGCAGCGGGGCGAGTTTTTTCGCCAAATTGAAATGCCATTGTGCAGGCTGCATCAGGTTCAGGCTGAGCTGCACCACGGGAATGTCGGCTTCGGGATACAGGTGTTTCAGCACTGCCCACGCGCCGTGGTCGAAGCCGCGTTCCGGGTTCATTGCCACATTTTCAGGCTGCAACAACGAGCGCACCTGCCCCGCCAGTTCGGGCGAGCCGGGCGCGGGATATTGCACTTGGCCGAGTGCTGCGGGGAAGCCGTAAAAATCGTAAATCATTTCGGGGCGTTCGCCGGACGTTACCTGCAAACGGTTACCGTACCAGTGCGCCGAAATCATCAGAATGGCTTCGGGCTTGGCAAATTTCTGCACGATGCGGCGGAAGCCTTGGTTGAACGGGTTTCCCGCGTCCAGCGCGTTCATCGGACTGCCGTGTCCGACAAATAATACGGGTATTTTGTTCATGGTGTTTCCCAATCCGTTTTGAAGCGGATGATTTTACGGGAAACTTTTGCGCGAACCATCCCGTTTGGGGAAGAATATGGTTTCTTAATGAGAAAACATTAGCTGTTTTATGCCTTCATTTTTTACTTTTGCTTTTAAAAGGCTACCTGAAAGCATGGGTGGGTGCGTGATTGGCGCGATAAAAAGCAGCCTGCACTTGGTTTTCCCAAGGTGCAGGCTGCTTTGTATTTTTCAGGTAGCCTTTCAAACGCCCTCTCAGGCTACCTGAAACCTAAATCACCCCCCGTTCTGCTTCGCTTCCAGCATCTCCCACCGCTCCAGTTTCTCCAGCAGCAGCATTTCGATTTCTTCCGCGCGGGCTTGCAGGCTGCCGGCTTTTTCGTAGTCTTTGAAGATTTCGGGGTCGGAAAGCTGGGCGTTCAAAGCGGCCTGTTCGGCTTCCAGCGCGGCGATTTCGTCGGGCAGGGCGTCGAGTTCGCGCTGTTCTTTGTACGACAGCTTGGCCGTGCGGTTGGGCTTGGGTTTGTCTTTTTCAGACGGCCTTTCGGGCTTGGCGGCGGGGGCGGAGGCAGCCTGCACTTTTTCTTCGCGCGCCTTCGCGTCGGCATAGTCCTGATAGCCGCCAATGTATTCTTTTAGACGGCCTTCTCCTTCAAATACAATGCTCTGCGTAATCACGTTGTCCAAAAACATACGGTCGTGGCTGACGAGGAACACGGTGCCGGCGTAGTCGCGCAGCAGTTCTTCCAGCAATTCCTGCGTGTCGATGTCCAAATCGTTGGTCGGCTCGTCCAGCACCAGAATGTTGGCGGGGCGGGTGAACAGTTTGGCCAGCAAGAGGCGGTTGCGCTCGCCGCCGGAAAGCGACGACACGGGCGACTGGGCGCGGGCGGGGTGGAACAGGAAGTCTTCCAGATAGCCCATCACGTGCCGCTTTTTGCCGCCAATTTCCACATAATCGTTGCCCTGGCCGAGCGTGTAGAACACGGTGTCGTTTTCGTTCAGGGCGCTGCGGAATTGGTCGAAATACGCCACTTCCTGCTTGCTGCCGAGGCGGATTTTGCCGCCGGTGGGTGCGAGTTCGCCCAAAATCAGCTTTAAAAACGTGGTTTTGCCGATGCCGTTCGCGCCGATGAGTCCAATCTTATCGCCGCGCTGAATTACGGCGGAAAAATCATTCATAATCAATTTGTTGCCATATGCAAACGAGGCGTGTTCCAGCTCGGCGACGATTTTGCCGCTTTTCTCGCCCGAATCGAGTTTGAACGACACCTGCCCCTGCCGTTCGCGCCGCGCCGCGCGCTGTTTCCGCAATTCTTCCAAACGCTTAACGCGGCCTTCGTTGCGCGTGCGCCGCGCTTCGATGCCTTTGCGAATCCACGCCTCTTCTTGCGCGTGGAATTTGTCGAACAGGCGGTTGTGTTCGGCTTCCACCGCCAGTTCTTCCGCCTTTTTCTCGCTGTATTTGGCGAACGAGCCGGGATAGGAGCGCAGGCTGCCTCGGTCGAGTTCGACGATGCGGTTGGCCACATTGTCCAAAAAACGGCGGTCGTGGGTAATCACAATCAGGCTGCCGGCAAAGTTTTTCAGCAGGTTTTCCAGCCACAAAATCGCGTCGATGTCCAAATGGTTGGTCGGCTCGTCCAGCAGCAGGATGTCGGGCTTCTGCACCCACGCCTGCGCCAGCGCGACGCGCTTTTTCTGCCCGCCGGACAGATTGGCGATTTTTTCGTTTTCAGGCAGCCCCAGCTCGCCGATGGTCTGGCTCACCAGCGCATCGAACTGCCAGCCGTTTTGCGCTTCGATTTGGTTTTGCAGTTCGTTCAATTCTTTGATAAGGCTGTCGTTCTGCCCGTTCGCCAGTTCGCGGCCGATTTCGTGGTAACGCCGCAGCACGTCGCGCAGGCTGCCCAGCCCTTCGGACACAATGTCGAACACGGTGGCCGCGCCGTCGAAAAAGCTCTCCTGCGGCACATACACGGTTTTCAGCCCGTTTTGCAGGATGAGCTGGCCGTCGTCGGGCTTCTGCACGCCGGCGAGGATTTTCAGCAGGCTGGATTTGCCCGCGCCGTTGCGCCCGATCAGGCCAACTTTGTCGCCCGCGGCCAGTTGGAAAGACGCTTTGTCGAGCAGCGCGACGTGCCCGAAGGCGAAGGATAGGTTTTCGGCTTGGAGGATGGTCATGGTAAGTCCTTGTTTTGTTGGGGTTCAGGCTGGTTTTTGGGGTTTCAGACGGCCTGAAAGTTACACAAATTCGGGGAAATGCCGTTGCAGTTGTTCGGGCGTGAGGCTGGGGGCAATCAGTTCTTCGTCTTCATCGCAGGCAACGGAGACAAAATCGGGGGCGACGAGCTTGGTGCGCAGCAAATCTTCGGTGGCGCGACGGCAGGCGCGTGGGAAGCATTGGCGGAAGCGGTCGTATAAGTCGTCCCAATCGGCTTCTTGGCGCACGGCAGCCTGCACGCTTTGCGCCGCCGCATTGCCTGCCGCGCCACTATCAAACATATATTCCGCCAAATCCGCGCCTGACCAGCGCAGCGATTGTTTCAGCTTGGCGCGGCTTTCGGTGGAGCCGTATTCGTTTTGGTATTTTTCTACCACGCGCGCAAGCAGCTCTTCCGTGCCGACCGACAGCGAGGGGAAATAGAGATTGGCGTTGTCGCAGTAGAAATTGTGGAAAATGGCGGCGTACACGGTTTGGCGCGGGTGCTGCCTGCGGATGCTGTGCACGGCATTCACGATGATTTGATAGGCGAGGTTTTCGATAGATTGCCAATCCGGCTGCGGCATGGGGCGTCCTTTCAGGCTACCTGAAAATGATGTAGGCGGTTTCGCGGGCATCGGGTTCGGTATTTTAGTGGCGTTGGCGGGATTCGGGAATCGGATAGGGCTTGGCATAGCCACAATTTGTTCGGTTTTTTATTGGAATGAGAAAGTGCAGGCTGCTTTTTGGGCTTTCAGGTAGCCTTTTAGCTTCGCAGAAACTCGGCTTCCTTTGGAAACTTCGTTTTAACTTCGTTGAAGCTGCGCTTTCAGACGACCTGAAAAGCGGCTACCCGTTTCATCGGCCATGATTCGGTTGCCCAAACGCGTTCAAATTCTTCGGCGAAACCATGTTGCGCGGCGTAGGTTTGCAGTTGCTGCAGCCAGGTTTTGGGGGCGATGTCGGTGGCGGCGCGGGTGGTGTGCAGCAGGTAGGGGCGGGTATCGAAAGCGTGGACGATGTGCTGGCTGACGGCGTTTAAGGCTTGGGGATTATTGCTGGTTTGCTGGGCGATTTTCTCGTATTGTGACAGGGCGGCGGCTTTTGCGGTTTCGTGTTCGGCGGCGGTTTGCGGGCTGTGTCGGGCAGTGGTGGCTTGGATGATGATCAGGGGCGGCAGTTGCCCTTCGGCGAGCGCGGCGGCGAGGCGCAGGTGTCCGTCTAAAATCAGCTGGCGGTTGGATAGGGCGGGGAGTTCGTACGCCAAGACGGGCGGCAGTTGGTTTTGCCGTGCGCGTTTGCACCAATATTTCAGACGGCCATCTTCGGCGTGGTGGGTTTTCAGGGCGATAAAGCGTTCGGCTTGGGTGTAGAAATTGTTGTCCAGTGCGTCGAAACGGCTGCCTGAAAACAGCCATTGGGCGTAGTTTTCGTCGGTTTCAGGCTGCCCCACGGCGGTGTCGTGCCAGCATTCGCCCCATTGCGGCGGCAGGGTTTGGGCGGGACGGTAGTCGAAGTGCCATTCGCCGATGCCGAGCAACCCTGCGTTGTGGACGGCGAGTTATTCGATGAAATATTTGTTCCACAACAGGCCTTGTTCGGCAGCGGGCCGGCAGGCGATGTGTTCGTTTACGCGGCTGCCGATGTACCCGACGGGCTGGTATGCCTGCCAGCGTTCGGCGTAGCTGCGGACGAGGTAAACGTCGTATAAATCGTGGCTGAAGAACGACCAGAACACGGGTTCGTCGTTGCAAGTCAGGCTGAGGCTGATGCCGTCGGGCGTGTGGAGTTTCAGGTAGCCTTGCGTTTGACGGTCGATATGCAGGGCAAGGCTGCTGGTGGAGGCGGGATTCTGGGGCAGGTTGCCGCTGTATTGTTCCAGCGCGGCGTTGAGCGATTGGTAGTGCATGGGGTGTCCTTTGTGCAGGCTGCTTTTTTGGCTTTAACTTTGCGGAACCTCCGTTTCTTGGTGGAAACGGAATTTTCATTTTACTAAAGCCCATGCTTCCAGACGGCCTGAGGTGGTCAGCGGATGTGTGGGGAGTCGCTATCCGTTGATGTGAAGCCGTTTTATAGTGAATTAAATTTAAACCAGTACAGCGTTGGCTCGCCTTGCCGTACTATTTGTACTGTCTGCGGCTCACCGCCTGGTCCTGATTTAAATTTAATCCACTATAGGATGCAGGCTGCTTTGGAACAAACACGCGATACGCACCGCGCAGGGTGAACAACAGCAACGCGCCGATGAACAGCAGCCCGATGGTCAAGGCAATCGGCTCGTCAATGTTGCGCCACCAGCCGATGCCCGCCCATGCAAAGGCGGCGGCAAGCGGCAGATACCAGCAGCACAACACGGTGTATTTCCACCACTGCGGCGTTTCGTCCGGCACGGTTTCGCCTTCGGCCAGCGCGTTCTGCCAATCGTCGAAGCGGCGGAGGACCCACATCAGCGGCAGGGCGAACAGCGGCACGGCGATAAGCGCGTCCAGCAGGGCGGCTTTGCGTTCGCGGTTGAATCGGGCGGCTTGGTCGGCATAACGGTAGATTGGCACGCCGTCCACTTCCATTTCATACAGGCGAGAACCGCTGTATTTCACCACGGCCGTTTTGCCCGCGTGGGCGTAGGCGGATTCGCAAGCGTCGTGCAGGTTGGCGGCACAGTTCAAATGCAGGGTTTCACCGCCGTTGGGGAAAGGAAGATAGTTGGTATCGCTCACATGGCGGCAGGGGCGACCGAGTAGAAATTGGGCGAATCCGTTTTGGGATACGGCATCCTGCCGCGCATAACATTCGGTGCTTGCATTATACGGTTTGGCGGGCACAATGCCGCGTGCTTCGCGCAATTCGCCGTATGAGGCCGCCGTGCTGCCGTAAAAAGCGACGACCATACCCGTAACGGCAATCATCAAATAAAGCCATTGCAGCGAAGAGATGCCGCTTTTGCCGGCAGGGAATCGGTCGTACAGCCGTTTTTCGCCTCGTGCCAGCGCACGGATTTGCAGATACAGCACCAGTGCGGTCGCCAGCAGGATGCCCCATAGCACGCCGTTTACGGACAGAAACTAGCCGATACCGAATGCGGCAACGATGTAGAAGAACATGGCGCGGTAGAGCGCGTGCGGGGTTTGGGGGGCGGGAATGGGGAGGGTTATCACGATCGATCTTTCAAGAAAAGGCTGAAGGCTACCTGAAACCGTTTCAAGCCGCTGTTTGCACAAACTATATGGTAAGATGAGCTAGTAATTCTAACATTTCTAGGAGACCGTGATGCTGTGGATTCTTTTGCTGCTGGGCGCGTGCGGCGTGGTGGGCGTGATGGTGTACAACCGGCTGGTGATCGCGCAAAACCAATACCGCAATGCTTTCTCTCAAATCGGCGTGCAGCTGCAACGCCGGCACGATTTGATTCCCAATCTGGTGGCCGCCGCCAAAGGCTACCTGAAACATGAAAACGACACCTTTACGCAGGTTACGCAGGCGCGCAATCAGGCGGCCGGCGTGTTAGGTGGTGCACGGCCGGAAAATGCGGAGGCGGTGGCGCAGCTTTCTGCTGCCGAAACCCAGCTCACCCAAGCCGTGCGCAGCCTGATGGTGCAGATTGAGGCCTATCCGGATTTGCAGGCCGCCGCCAATATGCGCCAGCTGGCCGAGGAAATCACCAGCACGGAAAACCGCATCGCCTTCGCCCGCCAGGCTTATAACGACGCGGCCATGGGCTACAACACGCTGCGCCAGCTGTTTCCGCACAGCATCGTCGCCGACTACTGCGGCCATCGTCAGCCGGCACAGTTATTAGACTTCCCTGACCGCGCCAAACACCAAGCGCCGCCTGAGGTGCGGTTTTAAGGGCTGATAATAGGTTTAAAGGCTACCTGAAAGCGGGTGTTCCGTTTTCAGGTAGCCTTGATTTCCTCCGCTGTTATTGCTGTGACTGCTGCGGAGCTGGATTATTACTGTGTTTGCGGTGGTACAGCAGCCAATACAGCACGGTGCAGGCGGCAAACCAGATGGGCATGCACATCAGCCCCAGCCGGGTGTCGGCATCGCGCGAGAACAGCACCAGCACGAAGGCGAGGAAGGCGAGGCACACCCACACCATGGCGGTGCCGCCGGGCAGTTTGTAGATGGATTTTTCGTGCAGATGCGGGCAGGTTTTGCGGTATTTGAGATAGGCCAGCAGGATAATCGCCCACACGAAAATGAAGCCGATGCTGGAAAGGGTGGTGACCACGGTGAACATGGCCATGATGTCGCCCTCCTGATACAGCAGAAATACGGCCACAATCAGGTAGAGGCAGGAATACAGCAGGCCGGTGGCGGGCACGCCGTTTCGGTTGAGGCGACTGAACATACGCGGAGCCACGCCGGCTTCAGAGAGGCCGTAGAGCATGCGGCCGGTGGAAAACATGCCGCCGTTGGCAGAAGAAAGGGCGGAAGTGAGCACCACGAGGTTAACCAGCCCGGCGGCAATCGGAATGCCGATAAGGGTAAACATATTCACAAACGGGCTCTTGGCGGGGTCGATTTCGTTCCAGGGCGTTACCACCATAATCACGCTTAAGGCCAGCACGTAGAAAATAATCACGCGCATAGGAATGCGGTTGATGGCTTTGGGCAGGTTAACTTCCGGGTCTTTGGTTTCGGCAGCGGCTGTGCCCACCAATTCAATGCCCACAAAGGCAAACACGGCAATCTGGAAGGCAGAGAAGAAGCCGCCGATACCGTTGGGGAAGAAGCCGCCATGGTTCCAAAAGTGGCTGAGCGAGGCTTTTTCGCCGGAAGTGGGATCAACAAAGCCGCTGGCCACCAAAAAGCAGCCCACGGCAATCAGGGCAACAATGGCCACGATTTTCACCAGGGCAAACCAAAATTCCATTTCGCCGAAGAGTTTTACAGTGAGCAAATTCATGCCGGCCATGAGGATGATACACAACAGCCCGGGCAGCCACAGCGGCACATCCGGCCACCAGAATTGGGTGTAGCCGGTGATGGCGATGATATCGGCCATACCGATTACCACCCAGCAAAACCAATAGGTCCAGCCCACAAAAAAGCCGGCGGCCGGGCCGAGCAAATCGTGGGTGAAGTCGGTGAAAGATTTGTATTCGAGATTGGAAAGCAGCAGCTCGCCCATGGCGCGCATGATGAAAAACAGGAAAGCGCCGATGATGATGTAGGCGAGGATAACGGAAGGGCCGGCCAGATGGATGGTTTTGCCCGAGCCCATAAACAGGCCGGTGCCGATGGCGCCGCCGATGGCGATGAGTTGCAGGTGGCGGTTTTTTAGGTTGCGTTGCAGGCTATGCGGGGTTTCTTGGTTAGTGCTCACGGGTATTCCTTTGTACTTCCTATTGCGGATGAAGTTTGAACTTAATCCGCGCTAACTTAATCGGCCGCCGCAGCATTGCGGCAGCCCGAAGCGGAATATAACCCAGTCAACAGAATATAGGCAACTGATTTTTATAGAAAATATTAAATTATCGCTGTTTAAAATCCCTTTCCAATCCATTTTTTAGCAAGCCTTTCCCCTAAAAAATACGATTTTGCATGAAAAATGCCGACCAGAATAACTGGTCGGCAGGGATTTTCAATGCTTAGCTTAATTCGTTAAGCAATCCGTTTGAGCAAATCCAGCAAAATGCGCCAGCACTCTTCCACGGTATCAATCTGCACCCGCTCTTTGGGCGAGTGAGCACCTTTGATGGTCGGGCCGAAGGAAATCATTTCGGTGTGCGGCAGATGTTTCTGCATCAGGCCGCATTCCAGACCGGCGTGCACCACTTCGATTTGCGGCTGCTGCCCGCGTACGGCAGCAAAGGATTCAATG
Source organism: Eikenella sp. (assembly GCF_057315495.1). NCBI lineage: Bacteria > Pseudomonadati > Pseudomonadota > Betaproteobacteria > Neisseriales > Neisseriaceae > Eikenella > Eikenella sp. The sequence continues at coordinate 43,562 of NZ_DBHKXY010000061.1, read as the reverse complement.
GTTTTCTGCAGCAAGGCAGACGACATATGCGGCTCCCAGCCGGTGTAGTCCTGCTCGGTATGCAGGGTGGCGCCGGAGAGGCGGGCGATTGAGCCGAGCAGGCGGCAGAAATCGTCTTTCGGCCGTTCGCGCAGTGAGCGCAACAGCATGGAAGCAGTAAATTTACCGTCTTCCGTGTGCACCACACTTAAGCAGTTGGAGGTGTCCACTACGCCGTCGAACTCTTCGCTCCACTTGAGCACGCCGCTGGGAACGGCAGCAAGCAAATCAACGAGGCGGCGGCTGTCGGCATGGCTGGCGGCCTGCGCGCTCTGGCCGAGCAGGGCTACCTGAATTGCCAGTTTGTCGGCAAACTTGCCCAATTCGTTTTGTGTTTCGGCAAGCACGGTGGCGGCCAGTTCGGTCAGCGCACCAACAAATGCCTGGGGCAGCACGATTTCAGCTTCTGCCTCGGAGGGAATCACGTTGCGCAACGCACCGCTGTGGAAAGCCGCCAGCCGCCAGCCGCTTTCTTCCGGCAGGCGTGCCAACAGGTCGGTCAACACCTTAATGGCGTTGCCGTAGCCGCGGTGAATATCGATGCCGGAATGCCCGCCCAACAAGCCGGACACGGTAATGCGCACATGCTGGCCTTCGGCGGCTTCGGTGGCAAAAGGCAGGCGCAAATCGGCATCGCGCCCGCCCGCACAACCCACATACACGCAACCGGCTTCTTCGGTATCCAAGTTGATCAAATAGCGGCCTTGCAGCAAATCACCACGCATTTGGCGCGCGCCGTCCATACCGATTTCTTCTTCCACCGTGAGCAGCACTTCCAAGGGCGGATGCTCGATATCGTCGGCAAAAGCCACAGCCAAACCCATGGCCGAACCGAGGCCGTTATCTGCACCCAGCGTGGTTTGCGTGGCGTGTACCCAGCCATCGATGATTTGCGGCCGGATAGGGTCGGTGGCGAAATTGTGCGGCGAATCGGGAGTCTTTTGCGCCACCATATCGATGTGCCCCTGCAAAATTACGCCGGGCTTATCGGCCATGCCCGCACCGTGCGCCGGCTTGCGGATATAAATATTGCCCTTTTCGTCTTGCTGCACCGCCAAGCCTTTTTCCTTGGCGCGGGAAACAATCATTTCGGCCAGCGCGGCTTCTTGATAAGTGGGGTGTGGAATGGCGCAAATATCGGCAAACCACTGCCAAACAGCCTGCGGCTGCAAAGAATGAAGCGGATTCATGGGGTCTCCTTTGGGGAATGATGGGCTACCTGAAAATGTAGCCGAAGCAAGAGCCGATACCATTTGGCAAACGCATCGGCGCGAATAAACGGCTTGAGTTTAAACCTGCAGCGCACGGCAGGCAAGCCGACAAAAGGCTACCTGAAACCGATGTTTTACCAAAGCCAAGGCTGAGTTTCTGCACAGCTAAAGTATAAATTTCAGCGAAATAAGCAATATCTTGGCGCTACTACGCCTGCGTTTCTATGCAGTTAAAACCCCAGTGCCAACACCATAAACCCATTTGGGCTTTTAATCTTGTTGGAGCCCATGCTTTCAGGTAGCCTTCCCGCCATTGGCTTGCCCGCCCCCTTTTCCATTACAATACTGCCCAAACCGCTCCAACCCATCCCTAACGCCATCCCCATGCGCACCCTTGTTTTCTTCCTCTTCCGCACCCTGGCAGCGCTGCCGCTGGCCGCGCTGCACTTCATTGCCAACTGCGCCGGCGGCCTGCTTTATTGTTTCGCCCGCGCCGACCGCGAACGCATCCGCAACCACCTGCACACCGCCGGCCTGCCCAACGATGCTGCCCACATCCGCGCCGTGTTCCGCGAAACTGCCAAAGGCGCGCTCGAGCTGCCGCTGGCCTTTTTCCGTAGCCCCGAGCAGGTGGCCGCCCTCTTCGTGGAAACTCACGGCTGGGAACACATTCAAGCCGCGCTCGATGCCGGCGAAGGTCTGCTGCTCATCACTCCCCACATCGGCAACTACGACCTCGCCGGCCGCTACATCAGCCACCGCCTGCCCTTCCCGCTCACCGCCATGTATAAGCCGCCGAAAATCAAAATCCTCGACGACATCATGCAAGCCGGCCGCGTGCGCGACAAAGGCCGCACCGCCCCCACCAACCTACACGGCGTGAAGCAAATCATCCAAGCCCTGCGCCAAGGCGAAGCCACCATCGTCCTGCCCGACCACGTGCCCGACGAACACGGCGACGGCGTATGGGTGCCCTTCTTCGGCCGCCCCGCCTACACCATGACCCTGGCCGGCCGCCTCGCCCAAGTAAAAAACGTGCGCCCCCTGTTTTTCGCCGGCATCAGGCTACTTGAAAGCCGCGGCTTCGCCCTACACATCGAGCCCGTGGAAGGCAGCTTCAACGGCAACAAAGCCCACGACGCCGAAATCATCAACCGCAATGTGGAAAACTGGGTGCGCCGCTTCCCCGAGCAATACCTGTTTGCGTACAACCGCTACAAACATCCTTCTGGCGCCCCGCTGCCACCGCAGGAATAATCAACACCTTCGGCCTGCCATACAAAAAGGCTACCTGAAAAACCATTTTTGTTTTCAGGTAGCCTTTCTCTATATTTTCAATTTATTGTTTCTAACCAAAGAAACCCATGCGCACTTGAATCAATTTTTCCAACTCGCTCACCACGCGGCGGCGGGCTACGAACAGGATGATGTGGTCGCCGTCGGCCAGCTGCACGTCTTGATGCCCCATAAACACTTCTTCGCCGCGCACCACGGCGGCAACGTGGCAGCCGTTGGGCCAGCGTACGGCACTCACACGGCGGCCGACCAGTTTGGAAGTGTCTTTGTCGCCGTGTGCCACGATTTCGATGGCTTCGGAATTGCCGCCGCGCAGGGGGTGGACGGCTTCCACGTCGCCGCGCCGGATGTGCGCCAGAATCGAGCCGATGGTCACCAAGTGGGGCGATACGGCGATGTCGATGGTGTTACCTTGCAGCAAATCCACATAGCTGGAACGGTTTACGATGGCGATAACGCGCTTGGCACCCAGGCTTTTGGCCAGCATGCCGGCCATGATGTTGTTTTCGTCGTCGTTGGTGAGCGCGCAGAACACGTCAATTTCGTCGATGTATTCGCCTTCCAGCAGGCTTTCGTCGGCGGCGGAGCCGTGCAGCACGAGGGTGCTGTTGAGGTTTTCCGAAAGCCATTCGGCGCGTTTTTCGTTGATTTCGATGATTTTCACATCGAAGCGGTCTTCCAGCTGGCGGCTGAGTCGGAAGCCGATTTGGCCGCCGCCGGCAATCATCACGCGTCGCGTGGGCTGCTGCTGCGGGCGCAGTTCGCGCAACACTTCGGCCACTTGCGAAGTGGCGGCAGCCACGAATACTTCGTCGCCCTGCTGAATCACGGTTTGCGGCGTGGGCATAATCAGCTTGTTGTTGCGGTAGATGGCGCAGATTTGGCAGTCGGTGCCTTCGGGCAGGTGTTCGTGGATGGTGTGGATCGGTTGCCCCAACAGTCGCCCGCCGCTTTGCGCACGTACCACCAGCATGCGCACTTTATCTTCGGCAAAGGTGAGCACCTGCAGGGCGCTGGGGTGGCAGAGCAAATCGGCCAGCCGCTCGGTAACCAGCTGCTCGGGGCAGATGGATTCGCTCACGCCGAACAAATCGAGCGTGCCGCGGCTGTCGTTCTCTTCTTCAGCGTCGCGGCCGGTGAATTCCAAATAATCGGAAAGGCGCACGCGGGCAATGCGATTGGGGATGTTGAACAGGCTGGAAGCCAGTTTGCAGGCAGCCAGATTGGTTTCGTCGTGGCGGGTGAGGGCGAGCAGCAGGTCGGTGTCGTAGGCGCCGCCTTCGGCCATCACGGCGGGGGAAGAACCGTTGCCCAGCAGGGTTTGCACATCGAGCTTGCTGCCGATGTTGCGCAGGGCTTCGGAATCGTTGTCGATAATGGTCACGTCGTGGTTGGGAATTTCCACCAGATTCTGTGCCACGGCAGTGCCCACTTGGCCGCTACCTAAGATGAGGATTTTCATATTGGAAGATTGGGCTTGGCAGGCATAGTTTCAGGTAGCCTGCCAAGCGGTTGGGAAATAAAGATAAATCCAGGATGCCGCTTTAAACCACAGCAGGCTGGAGGCCGGAAGCCAGCTGCTTGAGCCGTTCGGGCTTGAGCAGTCGGATGTGTTTGTATTCCACTTCCACCAGCCCCTCCTGGCTGAATTTGGAGAGCGTACGGCTCACTGTTTCCAGCTTCAGCCCCAAATAGCTGCCGATTTCCTCGCGCGACATGCGCAAAATAAAATCATTGGCCGAGAGGCCGCGTTTTTTCAGCCGTTGCGACAAATTCAGCAAAAATGCCGCCAGCCGCTCTTCGGCGCGCATATTGCCCAAAATCAGCATAACATTTTGATCGCGCACGATTTCCTGGCTAAACAAGCGGTAGAAATGCAGCTGCAATTCCGGCACCGCCGCACAAAGCTCCTCCATGCTGGCATAGGGCAGCTCGCACACTTCCGTGTCTTCCAGCGCCACCGCATCGCAGTAGTGTATTTGGTTGCAGATGCCGTCCATGCCCACCAGTTCGCCCGACATAAAAAAACCGGTAACCTGATCGCGCCCGTCGTGGCTGGCGATAACCGTTTTCAGGAAACCGGTGCGCACCACAAACAGTGAATCAAACCCGTCGCCGTTGCGAAACAGGAAATCGCCCTTTTTCAGGCGGCGGCTGCGTTTGATAACCGCATCAACGCGCTCTACCGCCACCGCAATCGCGGCATTGGGCTGGCATAGCTCTTTAAAAACGCAGCGCAAGCAAGTTGTGGAGTGGGGCATGGCTTTCATGTGTGTGCTAACTTTCTAAGCAATCTGAGCTTATGAAGCGGCGGCAATTATCGTTTATACTTACCGCCTGGCAATAGTTGGAGCAATTTGCCAAACACCGGCATTTTACCCGATTTCACAAACAAAACCTATTACCGCATATTTATCAAAAAATAACAGCAATCTAACCACTACCATGTCTGCCAACCGCACCCAAGAAATCATCTTCGACCGCAAGCTTATCGCCTCCCTGCCTGCCAACGGCCCGCGCTACACCTCCTACCCAACCGCCGACCGCTTCCACACAGGCTTTACCGCCGAAGACTACATCCAAGCCGTGCAAAACCGCACGCCCGGCCCCCTCTCGCTCTATATCCACATCCCCTTCTGCAACACCATCTGCTACTACTGCGGCTGCAACAAAATCATCACCAAAGACACCACACGCGCCGACCAATACCTGGGCTACCTGAAAAAAGAATTCGCCCTGCAGGCCGAACTCCTGCAAGGCAAGCCCGAATTGGCACAGCTGCACTTCGGCGGCGGCACCCCCACCTTCCTCTCCGATGCCCAGCTCGATTTCGTATTCAGCCTTATCCGTGAGCACTTCACCCTGATGCCGCAAGGCGAATACTCCATCGAAATCGACCCGCGCAAAGTAAGCCGCGAAACCGTGCTGTCTCTCGGCTCGCTCGGCTTCAACCGCATGAGCGTGGGTATTCAGGATTTCGACCCGCAAGTGCAACAAGCCGTAAACCGTACCCAAAGTGAAGAAGAAACCCGTGTGGTGATTGATGCCGCCCACGAAGCCGGCTTCCAATCCGTGAGCGTCGATTTGATTTACGGCCTGCCGCACCAAACCCCCGCCACCATGCAGCAAACGCTGGATAAAGTGCTTGCCCTCGCCCCCGACCGGCTGGCGGTTTACCACTACGCTCACCTGCCGCACATTTTCAAACCCCAGCGCCGCATCGACACCAATGCCGTGCCCGACAGCAACACCAAGCTCGATATGCTCCAGCAAATCGTGCAGCGGCTGGGCAGCGAAGGCTACGTCTTCATCGGCATGGACCATTTCGCCAAGCCCCAAGACGAGCTCGCCATTGCCCTGCGCGAAGGCCGCCTGCAACGCAACTTCCAAGGCTATTCCACCCACGCCGACTGCGACCTTATCGCCGTCGGCCTCTCCTCCATCGGCAAAATCGGTCGCATCTATAGCCAAAACCAGCGCCAGCTCGAAGCCTACTATGCCGACCTCGATGCCGGCCAGATGCCCCTGTTCCGCGGCTACCTGCTCGACGAAGACGACCTGCTGCGCCGCCGCCTCATCCAAGACCTCATGTGCCGCTTCGGCCTCGAGTTTGCCGATTACGAAGCCGAATGCCGCCAGCCCTTCGCCCAATATTTCGCCGCCGAGCTGGCCGATATGGCCACCCTCGCCACCAAAGGCCTGGTTGAACTCAATGAAACCGGCCTAACCGTCACTCCAAAAGGCCGCTTCCTCATCCGCAACATCGCCATGGTGTTCGACCGCCACCTGCGCTCCCGCGACACAGCCGCCAAGTATTCGCAAACCGTGTAAACAAGGTTTCAGGTAGCCTTTATCCGGCAAGCAAAGGCTACCTGAAAGCACAAGCTGCAAGGCAAGCAAAACATTGTGGATAAAAATGAATGGGCTAGGCAGCGAGCCGTAGACAGACCAGCCGGTATGGCAAGGCAACAGCATCCTTAATTTTCATTCGCTATAATCCACCACTTTTCAGGTAGCCTCCCGCAAACCGCATAGAGGCCACCTGAAAACCATCTCTTGCCTGCGCCGCACCGCCAAACCCGATATAATCCCGCCATCATGAGCAAACCCACCGCCAAACCCCGCAAGCCCACGAAGCCCGACCCGCGCCGCGCCCGAGCCGGCGAAGAGCTGCAGCGCCACCTCGGCCACAGTTTCCAAAATCTCCGCCTCTTCGAGCAGGCGCTCACCCACCGCAGCTACAGCGCCCAAAACAATGAGCGCTTCGAGTTTGTCGGCGACGCCATTCTCGATTACAGCGTGGCCAAAATGCTGTTCGACGCCTTCCCCGACTACAGCGAAGGAGAACTCTCCCGCCTGCGCGCCAATCTGGTCAACCAAGACGTGCTCGCCGAAATCGCCCGAAGCATGGGCGTGGGCGACGCGCTGTATTTGGGCGTGGGCGAGCTTAAAAGCGGCGGTTTCGACCGCCCCTCCATCCTGGCCGACGCCGTGGAAGCCCTGCTGGCCGCCATCAGCTTCGATGCCGATTTCGCCGCCGCCGAGCAAACCGTGCGCCGCCTGTTTGCCCGGCGCATTGCCAACATCGACTTGAGCAATCAAGGCAAAGACCCGAAAACCCTGCTTCAAGAAGCCCTGCAGGCCCGCCGCCTGCCCCTGCCCAAATACCGCATCGAACACCAATCCGGCGAAGGCTGCGATGCCCGTTTCGACATCGCCTGCGACCTGGGCGAACTCGGCCACATCACCCGCGCCCAAGCCGCCAGCCGTCGTGCCGCCGAGCAGGCTGCAGCCAAAGAAGCATTGGATTGGCTGCAAGCGCAACACCCCCTGCCCGGCAAAAACAAAAAACACCGCCAATCCCGTGCCTGAATCGCTGCTGATACCGCTATCATTCAGGCCAATAATATTTGAGCTAATGCAAACAAGCCTTGCAGGCAGGATTTACCAATAGAAAACGGCATGCTATATATTAGCCACTCATTTTCAACTTAATAAAGGATTCAATCATGGTTTTTGTATTCAGCGTCTTATTCGGCGCATTTATCGGCATTTTCTTCTTATGGTTCTCCTCCAAAAACGCGGTAAAAGACTATCCCGAGCTGCGCATCCACGTGCCTGAAGGAGCGGAAAACTCGCCCGAATGGCAGGCTTGGGCGCAGGAGAACGGCTATAAACTGAACGACAAAGGCGTGTGGGCCAAAGGCACCGGCATGCTCACCAGCTCTACCGAAATCCGTTTTGAAGGCAACGATATGCTGGTGCAGGAATGTATCAACTTCCTACTCGGCATCAACCGTTTTGCCATCAATGCCCCCATTCTGGCCGGCAAACCCGTGCGCATGGTAAAAATCAAAGCGCTGAACAAACTCATGGCACAATGGAATCTGCCCGAAATCGTGTTCGGCAACCCAGGAGACAAAGTTCGCATTAAACAATAAGTCACTATCTTTATAACTTTATTGCAGCTCACGCTTTCAGGTAGCCTGTTCAGCATCCCGCCAAGGCTACCTGAAAATATATCCATATGAACAACATGAATTATTCCACCACCAAGTATCCGGCCACCTTCCGCTGCGGCTTCGTGGCCATCGTTGGCCGGCCGAACGTGGGCAAATCCACGCTGATGAACCACCTCATCGGCCAGAAAATCAGCATCACCAGCAAAAAGGCCCAAACCACCCGCCACAAAATCACTGGCGTTTATACCGATGAGCGCAGTCAGTTCATCTTCGTGGACACCCCGGGCTTCCAAACCCGCCACCGCAACGCGCTCAACGACCGGCTCAACCAAAACGTTACCGAAGCCATCGGCGGCGTGGACGTGGTCGCTTTCGTGGTGGAAGCCATGCGTTTCAGCGAAGCCGACCGCGCCGTGGTCCGCCTGCTGCCCAAACACCTGCCCGTCATCCTCGTGGTGAACAAAATCGACCGCGCCAAGAGCAAGGCCGAGCTTGATGATTTTATCCAGCAGCTGCAGCAAGAATTTGATTTTGCCGGCGTAGAAGCCGTGAGCGCCAAACACGGCCTGCGCATCGGCGAATTGCTCGCCATCCTGCGCCCCCACCTGCCCGAGGGCGTGCCGCTCTACCCCGAAGACGCGGTCACCGACCGCTCCGCCCGCTTCCTGGCCGCCGAAATCGTGCGCGAAAAGCTGTTTCGCCATCTCGGCGAAGAGCTGCCCTATGCCGCCAACGTGGCGGTAGAACAATTTGAAGAAGAAGACGGGCTGTACCGCATCTACATCGCCGTGTTGGTGGATAAAGATGGCCAAAAGGCCATCATCATCGGCAAAGGCGGCGAAAAACTGAAAAAAATCTCCACCGAAGCCCGGCTGGATATGGAAAAACTGTTTGAAACCAAGGTATTCCTTAAAGTTTGGGTGAAAGTGAAATCCGGCTGGGCGGATGATGCCCGCTTCCTGCAGGAATTCGGGCTGTAGAGCTGCTTCGTTGAAGCGCACGCTTTCAGGTAGCCTCAACATTTCTGCCCGCCTGCCACCCATATCAACCAAACACCGCCATTTCACCCAACCATCCCCACTGGAGGCCATATGTCGCACCCCATCACCCCTGAAGCCGCCCAAGCGCGCATCGACCGCATCCAAGCCCTCTACCGAGAATGGGAACGCCTGCTGCCCGAATTGGAGGCCGCCCAAGAGCAATGGCAACACGCCATGCAGCTGATGCGCGAAATGTCCGATTTTTACGACCGCGAATACATGCCGCTGCACCAAGCCATCGAGAGTGGCCTGCCCGTTTCCCTCGCCACCGAAGGCGAATACAGCATCATGAGCGAAGACGCCCTGTGGAACGCCTTCCAGCAGCAATACGACCTATCCTGGGCCTGGCTGCGCGCCGCTACCCACGAGCTCGATCCGCAAAACCGCTTCCGCTACGACCCGGCAGCAACCGAGGAATAAACAAAGGCTACCTGAAATTTCAGGTAGCCTTTTTGTTGATTGCAGGCAATCGGCCTTAAATCCGCTTGGCCAGCTCTTCCGCTTTGCCCACATACAGCGCGGGGGTGAGCGCGAGCAGGCGCTCTTTGGCTTCTTCGGGGATGTCGAGGCCGCGGATGAAGGATTGGAGGGTGGCGGGCGTGATGCCGTCTTGGCCGCGGGTGAGGGCTTTGAGCTGCTCGTAGGCCTGCGGCACGGCGTGGCGGCGCATCACGGTTTGGATGGGCTCGGCCAGAAGCTCCCAGGTGGCGTCGAGGTCGGCCTGCATGGCGGCGGGATTGGCTTCGAGTTTGTTCAGGCCGCGCAGGTGGGCAGCCCAGCCGAGCAGGGTGTAGCCGGCGCCCACGCCCATGTTGCGCAGCACGGTGCTGTCGGTCAGGTCGCGCTGCCAGCGGGATACGGGCAGCTTCTCGGCCATGAAGCCGAGGATGGCGTTGGCGGTGCCGAGGTTGCCTTCGGAATTTTCAAAGTCGATGGGGTTCACTTTGTGCGGCATGGTGGAGGAACCGACTTCGCCGGCCTTCACTTTTTGTTTGAAATAGCCGAGCGAAATATAGCCCCACACGTCGCGGTTGAAATCGATGAGGATGGTGTTGATGCGGCTGAGGGTTTGGAAAAACTCGGCCATGTAGTCGTGCGGCTCGATTTGGATGGTGTAGGGGTTGAAGGTGAGCCCGAGCGACTGTTCGACAAAGCGGCGGCAATGCGCTTCCCAATCCATATTGGGATAAGCGGAGAGATGGGCGTTGTAGTTGCCCACGGCGCCGTTGATTTTGCCCAAAAACTCCTGTTTCTCCAGCTGGGCGGCTTGGCGCTGCAAACGGGCGAGCACGTTGGCGATTTCTTTGCCCAGGGTGGTGGGGGTGGCAGGCTGGCCGTGGGTGCGGCTCATCATGGGTTGGGCGGCCAGGCTGTGTGCCATTTGGCGCAGCTTGGCGGCAATTTCGGCCAGTTTGGGCAGCAGCACGCTATCGCGGGCTTCACGCAGCATCAGGGCGTGGGAAAGGTTGTTGATGTCTTCGCTGGTGCAGGCAAAGTGGATGAATTCGTTTGCCTTTTGGATTTCAGGTAGCCTCTCGAAGCGCTGCTTGAGCCAGTATTCCACGGCTTTCACGTCGTGGTTGGTGGTGGCTTCGATGGCTTTCACTTCGGCAGCGTGTTCGGGCGAAAAACCGGCAATCACGGCATCGATTTCGGCCAAAGTGGCGGCAGAAAAAAGCGGCACTTCGCTAATTTCGGGCGCGGCAGCCAGCGATTTGAGCCATTCCAGCTCCACGCGCACGCGGGCGCGAATGAGGCCGTATTCGGAAAAAACGGGGCGCAGGGCTTCAACGGCGGCGGCATAGCGGCCGTCGAGCGGGGACAGGGCAAGCAAGGCAGACATGTGGTTTCCTATGAAAAAAGGCCGACAAAACGACGGTATTCTACCCGAAAAGCGGAAAGGCTACCTGAAAGCGGTAGAATTCATGATTTGTAGATTGATGAACTTTCCCGATAACCAAGCGCGGAAGATGAAAGGTACGAACGGTTTCGGCAACGCCCTCTCTGCTGGCGCAGCCGAACGAAGCGTGGTTTTTCGGGGAACAAGGGCTTGCATGCCCGAAGCGGCGCAGCCGCAAGTTGCAGCTAATCCAATTTCTCTTTGCGCCCGAAAAACCGCGCGAAGTGAGGGAAGTTTGGCAAAGCCAAACCTGTGCCCGCGCCCGCAGTCGCCTTTCTTTGCTTCCTTTTCTTTGGCGAAGCAAAGAAAAGGAAGTGCCCCGCGCCGGCATGAGGCGCAAAGGCGAGCAGGCAGGAAATGGCGAAGGCTACCTGAAATTTGGTAAGCTGCCGAAACCCTAACATATATCTCACAAAATTCGTTTACTCTCAGACTAGCACACAATAAACTTCCATGAGCCGCTTTATCCGCCAAACCCTAACCCACCCGGATGCCCTCGCCATCAGCGTGAATTTATCCCGCATCAAAACCCCGCACAACCTGATGCAGCGTATGCGGGAAGCCTTCGAGCTGCCCGCCTATTTTAGCGGCGGCTTCGATTCGCTCAACGACTGTATGCGCGACTTGGGCTGGCTGCCGCAACGCGAAATCCACATCGCCTTTTGCGGCCTGGCCGACCTCAAGCAACGCCAGCCCAAACTGTTTGCCGATATTGCCGACTGCTTGGAACTGTACCGCGATTATTGGCATGGCAACCAGCAGGAGCATAAAATCGTGCAGATTTCGATAGCGGATTAAACCGCCGCCCGCTCCCCATTATTAACTTCATTGAAGCTCACGCTTTAGCTTCGTCAAAATATCGTTTTTCAGGTAGCCTGTTATGACCTTCACCCTCCCCATCCTGCTTATCGCCTGCTTCGCCGCCGCCCTACTCTGCGCACTCATTGTCTGGCTGTGGCAAAACGCCCGCCACCAAGCCGCGCAACACCGCCACCAGCAAGAAGCCGACCGCCTGCAACATCAGCTCACCCTACAACAGCAAGTCTGTCAGCAAAACGAACAGCAACTCGGCCACACCGCCCAAAGCCTGGCCGACAGCCAACAGCAGCTTTCTGCCGCCCGCCAAGCCGCACAGGATTACCAAACCCGCGCCGCCGCCGCCGAGCAATCGGTGCAACATTTCACCAACCGCCTGGCCGAGGCCGCCGAACGGCAGCAGCAGCTATTGCGCGAGCTCGCCGCCGCCAAGCAGCAATCCGCCGCCGGACAGGAAGAAGCCCAAAGCTGGCAAACCCGCGCCGTGGCTGCCGAACAGTCCAAACAACACCTCGACCGCAGCTTGGCCGAAGCCGCCGAACGGCAACAGCAGCTCCAACAGCGCTACGAAACCGCCCGCCAAGAGCTGGCCGCCAGCCGCCTGCAGCACGAGCGCGTGCAAACCCAAATCGAACAGCAGCAGCAAGCCCACGCCGAACAAATCGCCCTGCTCAACCAAGCCCGCCAAAACTTGGGCGAACAATTCCAAAACCTCGCCAACCAAATCCTCGAAGAAAAAAGCCGCCGTTTTTCCGAGCAAAACCGCCAAGAGCTCGACCAACTGCTCAATCCCTTGAGCGAAAAACTGCAAGGCTTCAGCCAACTCGTACAAAATACCTACGAAAAAGAAGCCAAAGAGCGGCTCACGCTGGAAAACGAGCTCAAACGCCTGCAACAGCTCAACGCCCGCCTGCACCAAGACGCCCAAGCCCTCACCCAAGCCCTCACCGGCAGCCGCAACAAAAGCCAGGGCAACTGGGGCGAGATGATTCTGGAAAAAGTGCTGGAAAACTCCGGCCTGGTGAAAGGGCGCGAATACTTCGTGCAAAGCGGCGGCCGCCAAACCGACAGCAACGGCGAAAGCCGCTACCTCCAGCCCGACGTGCTCATCAATCTGCCCGACAACAAACAAATCATCGTTGATTCCAAGGTATCGCTCACCGCCTACGTGCGCTATACCCGCGCCGAAAGCCCCGAAGCCGCCGAAGCCGAGCTCGCCGCCCACCTCGCCTCCGTACACCAGCACATCAAAGAGCTCGCCGCCAAACGCTACAGCGACATCGAAGGCCTGGTATCGCTCGATTTCGTCTTCATGTTCGTGCCCGTAGAGCCCGCCTACCTGCTCGCCCTGCAGCAAGACCCCGAGCTCTTCCAAACCTGTTTTGACCAACGCATCATCCTGGTCGGCCCCAGCACGCTGCTGGCCACCCTGCGCACCGTGGCCAACATCTGGCGGCACGAATACCAAAACCGCCACGCCCTGCAAATTGCCGATGAAGGCGGCAAACTCTACGACAAATTCGTCGGCTTCGTGGAAACGCTGGAAAAAGTGGGCAAAAACCTCCAGCAGGCGCAAGATAGCTACCAAGCCGCCCACAAACAGCTCCACAGCGGCCGTGGCAACTTAGTCGGCCGCGTGGAAAAACTGCGCCAAATGGGCGTGAAAGCCGGCAAACGGCTCGATGCGCAGCTGGTGGAGCAAGCCGACAGCGACGGGGCGGAGATGCTGGCAGACAAAACAGATGGCGGGCAGTAAGAGGCTCCCTGAAAAATATAATCCTATAGGGAGGACACGATTTGGCTATCCACCTCTTTCTCCTATCCTGACAGACATCACATTCAGCGCGGGAACAGTTAGCAGTATTGTTGGGAAGTTAATAGCTGAAAAATGACTTCAACAGATAATAGAAGGAAAATAAGAAAGCATTGAATGAATAAGAGAATGATTGTATTTATAAGTACTCTTGGTAGCTGTTATTTTTGCATACTAATTCCAATTATAATTGGGGCAATCTTTATTATTTTTTTAGATATTTTAAATGGCCAACTTGGGATTGATACCATTATTGATATATTTTCATTTTTTAAAGACCCTTGGGTATATAAGATGATACTTATAGGAGTTCCTTTTATTTCTATTGTTATGGCTATACTTAATACGGATTAGTATATATTTATAGATAGAAAATCCGCGTAAAGCAGACATTTTCAGGTAGCCCCTCCGCGGTACATAAAGACTACCTGAAAAAGCAACAATGTCTTGGCAAAGCCAACGCGCAAGCCGCAACGAAGCGAAAACAATCCCATCCGATTTTCAGGTAGCCTTTCCCCCTTTTTGTTAAAATCCCGTTTTTCCACCGTTTTCCACCCAATCATGAAACTCCTCGCCGTTATCCCCCACTACCGACATCTCGGCACGCTGCCGCAGGTGGTTGCCGCCCTGCGAGATTGCGGCCTGCCCGTTTTGGTGGTGGACGACGGCTCGGGCGAAGACTGCCGCGCCGGTTTGGAGGCCTTGCGTGAAGAAGGCGTTCAGGTAGCCTTCCGCCCAGTGAACGGCGGTAAAGGCAGTGCGATGAAATGGGGTTTCAAATTGGCGGCGGAGCAAGGTTTCAGCCACGTTTTGCAGATTGATGCCGACGCGCAGCACAGCTTTGCCGACATCCCGCGCTTTATCGAAACCGCACAGTCGCAGCCGCAGGCCGTGGTGTGCGGGCGGCCGGTATACGGCGGCGACGTGCCCAAATCGCGGCTCTACGGCCGCAAAATCACCGATTTTTGGAACGTACTGCACACTTGGTCGTTCGACATCAAAGACGGCATGTGCGGCTTCCGCGTTTATCCTCTGGATGCCGTCTTGCCCATCCAATACGGCAGTGCCGTCATCGGCGAGCGCATGGATTTCGACAACGAAATCCTCATCCGCCTGCATTGGGCGGGTACGCCTTTCATCTGGCTGGACACGCCCGTGCGCTACGAAGCAGGCGGCGTGTCGCACTTCAACCTGCGCCGCGACAACCTGCTCATCAGCAAAATGCACGCCCGCCTGTTTTGCGGCATGGTTGCCCGCCGCCTCGGCCGCCTGTTTAAACGGTCCCAAGCGGCACAGGCCGCCCGGGCGCATTGGTCGGCACAGCACGAACGCGGCCACCGCCTCTTCCTCAAGATTACCGAATGGCTGGTGCGCTACCTGCCCTTGTGGCCGGTGCACATCATCGCTGCCGCGGTATCTTCCTATTTCTACCTCACCTCCGCCGCCCAGCGCCACAGCGTGCGCCAATATCAAGGCTACCTGAAAGCCAGTTTCCCCGATGCGCCGCTGCCCGCGCGTTTCCCCGTATACCGCCAATTCGCCGCCTTCGGCCAAGCCGTGGCCGACCGCTTCGCCGTGTGGCAGCATAAAATCACCGTACCCGACCTCGTGGTGGAAGACCCCGACAACCTGTATGCGGATGTGGACAACCACAACGCACGCGGCCAAATCCTCATCTGCTCGCATCTGGGCAATATTGAAGTGTGCCGCGCCCTCGTCACCCACCACCAAGGCTTCAAACTCAACGTGCTCGTGCACAACGCCCACGCCGAAGATTTCAACCGTGCCATCAAAGCCGCCGGCGCCAGCGATTTGCAGCTGATTCAGGTAGCCGACCTCGACGCGGCCAAAATGCTCCAACTCTCGCAAAAACTCGATGCCGGAGAGTGGCTCGCCATTGCCGCCGACCGCACCCCAGTGCGCGGCAACAAAACCGTGCCCGTGCAATTCCTCGGCCACACCGCCTATCTGCCGCAAGGCCCCTGGCTGCTCGCCGGCCTCTTGCGCGCGCCCACCAACACCGTGTTCGTGTTAAAAGAGCAAGGCCGTTATCATCTCTGCCTGAAACGTTTTCAGGTAGCCCCGAGCTGGACCGCCGCCACGCGCAAACAAGTGATTGAAAGCATGGCACAACAGTACGCCGACGTTTTGGCCGCCCACGCCGCCCGCGCGCCGCTGCAATGGTTCAACTTCTACGACTTCTGGAGCAACACCCCACATGGCTAAACACATCTACTGCCGCCACCACACCGAGATCGAAGTCCCCTTTTTCGACGTAGACGTGATGCAGATCGTTTGGCACGGCCACTATGTCAAATACCTCGAAATTGCCCGCTGCGCCCTGCTCGACGCCATCGGCTATAACTACACCGTCATGCTCAAACACGGCCACGCCTGGCCCGTGGTGAAGCTCGACCTCAAATACGTCCGCCCGGCCCACTTCGGCCAGAAAATCCGCGTGGAAATGGCCGTAACCGAATACGAAAGCTGCCTGCGCATCGACTACATCCTGCGCGACGCAGAAAGCGGTACCAAACTCACCCAGGCCCACACCACCCAAGTCGCCCAGCGCATCGACAACGGCGAAATGCAGTTCCAAACCCCCGCAAGCTGGCAACAGGCCGTGCGGCAATTTGCAGGGTTTGCGCCCTTAGCCAAGGATTGAGACTACCTGAAAGGCTATTTAGAATAATGGTTTCTGCTATAGAAAACAGGCGATGATTTTGCGTCATCGCCTGTTTTGTTGGCCAATCGCCGATTAAGCGTTGCCGGCAGCCGGAGCGTTGGCAGCGGCTTGTTGCTGTTCGTACATGGCTTCGAAGTTGATCGGCATCAATACCACGGGCGGGAAACCGGCGCGGGTGATGCAGGAAGACACAGCCTCACGGGCATAGGGGTAGAGGATGTTGGGGCAAGCAATGCCGAGCAATACTTTCACATCTTGCTCCGGAATGTTTGCCAAACGGAAAATACCGCTCTGCGCCACTTCGTTCAAGAACAATACCTTGCCATCAGGCAGTTTGGCGGTAACGGTTACGGTAACGGTTACTTCGTGGTGTTCTTCTTCCAGTTTCTTAGAATCGGTGTGTACTTGGATTTCCACGTTCGGAGCATCCTGGCTGAGGAATACTTCCGGTGCGTGCGGCACTTCCAAAGACAAATCTTTTACATACAGTCTTTCTACGTTGAAAATCGGTTGCTGTTGTTCTTGTTCGCTCATGGTTTACTCCTGCGAAAGGGGTGGAAAAATCAAAATGGAGATCTGGCGGATTGATCCGCTATAAACTGCGTTAGGCTACCTGAAAATGCTCCACTTTGCCAGCTTTTCCTTGTGGGATAAGGTATTCGGCAGCTTTCCCGCTGCATTTGCCGATTATTGGGCGGGTACGGTTTGAACGTTATCCAATCTATCGGCATCATGCACAATCCGGCGCACCATGGCATCCATATCGGGCAGGTAGCCGCCGGAACGGTGGCTGTTAATAATCACCACCACGGCCAGCCTGCGCCCATTGGGCGGCAACCAGTAGCCGGCCAACGCACGCACGTCACGCAGCGTACCTGTTTTCATACGCAGCGAGCGGCCGAGCTGGCGGAAGCGGCCGCGCAGGGTGCCGTCGGTACCGGCAATCGGCAGGGTGTGAATGAAAGTATCGCGGAAGGGGGAGCGGTAGGCCTGAAACAGCATGCTGCCGAGAAAACGGGCAGTGAGTCGCTCACGGCGGGAAAGGCCGGAGCCGTTTTCCAACACCAGCGCTTCATCATCCAATCCGGCGGAAACCAGCTGCCGCCGCACAGCGGCTTCGGCATTCTGCACGCTGTGCGGTCCGTTCGCTTGGTGGCCAAGCGTGAGAAAAACGCTACGTGCAATCAGATTGTTGGAATGCTTGTTCATATCGGTCAGCACTTCGCCCAGCGGCTTGGAAAAGTGCGTGGCCAAGATGCGGCTATTGCTGGGGGCTGCTCCCCGGCCAAAGCCATAGAGGCCACCCAAGCCCTGTGTAAGCCAATAGCCGCGAAAACTTTCTTCGGCAAAGCGTGGAGCATCGAACAAATTGATGAACATTTTCTCGCCCATACATGCAGCTGGCAGGCGACCACGAAACACCAGCACGCCGTTTTCAAATTTGGCGGAAACGTGATTGGAAAGTTTACCGCAGTGGCCGTCTGTTTCGGCAAGTTGGCTGAGATCGGTTTGAATACCGTAGAGTGGCGGGTTGAGCAAAAAAGCAGGCTGCCCAGTCTCATTGCGGGCGGCAGTAATCCAAAGGGCTTTGTAGGCAATCATGTGGGGGTCTGGCGGCACAACAAAGCTTTCGTCAGCATCGTTTTCAAAACCTTCTGCGCTGGCAAGACCGCCCCAAACGCGCCGATCCAGCACCACTTTACCGTTTAATGACACAATGCCCTGCCGGACCAGCTGTTGCTGCATATCCACCAGATCGGGCTGGTCGAAGGCAGGATCACCGCTACCCACCCAATATAAATCGCCTTGCAGTGCGCCATTAGCTACTGTACCGCTGCTGCGCCACTGGGTTTGCCAGCGGTAATCACCACCCAACCCACGTAAGGCAGCGAAAGTGGTCACTAACTTCATGGTGGAAGCGGGATTCATAGAAACATCGGCTCGATGTGCAAGCAACACTTCACCGCTGTCGAGGTCTTGCACATAAACCGCAGCCTCATCCGGCTGAATACGGCCGAAATCGATAGCAAAGGCTACCTGAAAATAGAAGAATAGCGCGAATGCTAATAGCAGGCGAGAGCAGTTTTGGCAGAGAAGTAGAAGTTTTTCCAGCATAAGATTATTTTTAATAAAATATTTTCCAGCAGACTAATTTTGCTCTATCCCACCTATGTAGGCAATGGAAATATGTTGGAAAGCAGCTATTTCTGCAGTTCGCTCACAACAAGTAGTACACGCAAAAAAACCGGACTTATAAAAGCCCGGTTTTTCATTATTGAACGCTAACTCAGCTAACGATTAACGAGCAGGCTGTTCAACCAGAGTGCGGATACGAACGTCTACGCGACGATCCGGCTCGATACATGCAATCAGAGCGCTACGTTTGCGAGCGGCAGAAACGCGACGACCCAAATTGCGAACTTCTTGCTGGCACTGTTCGGTCATCTTAGCTTGAGATTCGCCCAAGCCAACGGCAGAGATTTTCTCAGCCGGTACGCCATGGCCAACCAAGTACTCGCTAACAGTGTTAGCACGACGCTCAGACAGAGCCTGGTTGTATTTGTCGCTACCCATGAAGTCGGTATGACCTTCAACACGTACAGACTGTACGCTGGTCTGAGACAGGCGTTGAGCCAATTCATCCAAAGTAGCACGTGCTTCAGGACGCAGATTGTATTTGTCAAAACCAAACAGGAAGTTGGATGACAGAGATACCAGCTCTTCGCGTACTTGCGGTTCAGCAGGAGCAGGAGCTTCAGCCTGACGGTCACCACACTCTACCAAGCCCAAGCGATCCACTTCGGCATTCAGGAAGCTGTTTTCCCAGCATTCGTGAGCACCTTTAGGCTCATAGTTAGAGCGAACCACTTCGCGAGACTGCTGGCTGATGGTGTAGCCGTATTTTTCATTGTTGAAGCTGCTGTCCGCCATGGCGGCACCGGAAGCAACCAAGGCCAAGAACAAAGCGCCTAATTTAAGCTGTTTGGTCATGTTATTCCCTCATCAAAAAGTTTGTTATGCGCAGACTTGGCAAGCTTTGCAGCATGCCGGCCTTCACAAAAATCACCATATACGGACCGCCCAAATACTGCGGTAATCCAAATATATTCGGGGTACCACTATAAAAAACCGTGCCCGAACTGTCAATAAGGAATTGGTTACCCGCTGCACGGGCACCTCCGTTTCCTACGTGCCCAATCATGCCCAAAATTACCCTAACTGTCAGCAGGATAATGGCAAAAGAAAGGGATATTTCCCTATAAGTTGCTAAAAAACAACAAATCCTGCCGCAAATTACCAGCATGTGGCAAAATAACGATGGCGGGCTATGATACCATTCAGCCCTCACTGGTTTCAGGCGAAGTCGGTGATTTCGACGGCACTTTGGCGGTTGGCCTGTCGCATAAATCCGACAAATATCACTTGGATGCATCATGAAACTGCAACAGCTGCGCTATTTTTTGGAAGTTTACCGCTGCAATCTGAATATTTCGGAGGCAGCGGAAATTTTGTTCACTTCCCAACCGGGCATTTCCAAGCAGATAAAGCTGCTGGAAGACGAGCTGGGCGTGCAGCTGTTTGTACGGCACGGCAAACGGATTGTGGCGGTTACGCCGCCGGGGCAGGCCGTGCTGGAAATTGCCGAGCGCATCTTCCGCGATGTGCAGAGCATTCGCAATATCGGCACCGAATTTGCCGAGCAGGACAGCGGCCGCCTCACGATCGCCACCACTTATACCCAGGCGCGGCATGTGTTGCCGCCGGTGGTGGCCGAATTTTTCCGGCAATATCCGAAAGTAGGCTTGTCGCTGGTACCGGCCGAACCTTCGGCAGTGGATAGAATGGTAGCCGAGGGTTTGGCCGATTTCGCCATCAATTCGGAAGCAGATGCACGCCTTTCCGAGCTGCGCCATATCAGCGCGCGGGCTTGGAACCGCTGCGTGCTGGTGCCGCAGGGGCACGCGCTGGCGGATAAAAGGCACATCAGCCTGGCGGATTTGTCGTCCATGCCGCTCATTGGCTACACCGAGGCCGGGCAGGATACGGCTTTGCAGCAGGCCTTTTCCGGTAGCGGGCTGACTTTACCGCAAGTGGTGCTTGCCAGCATGGATGCGGGCGTGATTAAAACCTATGTGCGTGCCGGTTTGGGCGTAGGGCTGCTGGCCGATGCCGCCTACGACCCGCAGCGCGATGCCGATTTGGTTTGCCTGCCGGCCGACCATCTGTTTAAGCCGTCATTTACTTATATTGTGGTACGGCAGGATGCCTATCTGCGCAATTACGCCTACGATTTCATGCAGCTCTACCTGCCCGGCCTCACCCGCGACCGCATTGAGCAGGCGCTATACGAGCCCATCCGCGAAGACTTCTCGATTTAATGGTTGGCTATTTCGCTTTAGCCTTGCGCAAGCCAGGTTGGAGTCGATGTTTTCAGGTAGCCTGTTACCCATACTCCAGGCTACCTGAAACGAGGTCTTGGCAAAGCCAAAACGCCAGCTTCACCAAAATTAAAACTGGATTCCTTTATAATCTTGCCCCGTCTTGCCACGATTGATTTGCCGATGGATACCCAGCCCACCGAACTCGTTTCCAGCCCTGTCCCCCAGCCCGTACCCGCCGCACCGCCCGCCAAAAAACGCCCCGGCCTGCTGCGCCGTTGGTTTAAGCACCTGGTGTGGAGCATCATTCTCTTGCTGCTGGGCTTCCACCTATTGGTTTTCCTGCTCTTAGCCTATTGGAAAGGCCAGCCCGTGCACACCAGCGCCTTTATGCTGCGCCACAACCTTTCCACCTTCTCCCGCGTGCAGCAAACCTGGGTAGATGACAGCCAAATCGCCCGCGTGGTGAAACAGGCGGCCATCGCCAGCGAAGACGCCCAATTCAGCAACCACGACGGCTTCGACTGGAACGGCATCGAACACGCCATGCACCGCAACCAGCGCAGCGGCACCATCCGCGCCGGCGGCTCTACCATCAGCCAACAGCTGGCCAAAAACCTGTTTCTGTTTGCCGAACGCTCTTATGTGCGCAAAGCCGAAGAAGCCGTGATTACCGTGATGATGGAAAGCATGTGGAGCAAAGAGCGCATCCTCACCGTGTATCTGAACGTGGCCGAATTCGGCGAAGGCATCTATGGCATCGAAGCCGCCGCCCAGCATTATTACCACAAGCCGGCATCCCGCCTGCGCGCCGGTGAAGCTGCTTCACTCATCGCCATGCTGCCCAACCCCAAATACTTCCAGCAACACCGCAACGACCGCCGCCTGCGCAATAAAACCCGCATCATCCTGCGCCGCATGGGCAGCGCCGATTTGCCGCCGGACGAAGAATAGTTTGGTATCTGTCAATCAAAGGCTACCTGAAAAACCCATTCCGTTTTTCAGGTAGCCTTTTTCATGCAGTGCATGGATGCAGTATTTCAGCGAAGCTTCCGATGCTCAAAACCGACGTTCCACTTCGATAAACCATTGGCGGCTGCGGCGTTGGTAGAGTTCCGGAATGTTGCTGTTGATATTCAGATAGCGGTAGGTTAGGCGGGGCATCAGGCCGTGCCATTGCAGTTTGGGATGCCACAGCGACAAGTTGAGCTGGGTTTCTCGGTCGGAGCGCACCACAGGGAAAAAGAAGTGCGTTTGGCGGAACTGCCGCCTGCCCAAGCGGATGTCTGCACGCAGGCCAAATTGCGGCCATTCCCGCATCAGGCCGAAGCGGATGCCACGTCGGACGGAGGCTTCCGATGGGTCGCGAGTTTGGTGTTCCAGCCAGTCTAAACCGATATAGAGCAGGCTGTTTGCGATAGGCATCCAGGCGGCGGTGGCGGTTAATTGGGTTTGCGGGCCGTTGTAGCTTTGTGCAACGTTTTGGCTGCGGTAATGCCGCCAACTGCGGGCGGTCATCACGCTGATTTGCCATTTTGAGCCGATTTGGCGGCTATATTGCCCCTGTATGCCGTATTGGCGGCTGTATGGGCTACCTGAAAACCAGCTGAATTCGGTATAGGGCTGTATCTGCCAGCTGCTGCGGATATTGCGGAAGCGGTAACCAGCCTGCACACGTAAGTTTTCTTCGTTGTACTCGCGCCGATCCCAGTAAAACACACCGTCCAAACCAACGCCGCCGGTGAGGAAGTGGTTGCCGCCGATGTTCACGGCCCGGTCGAGTGCGGCACTGTAACGCAGGCCGGTGGCTTTCTGGGGCAACGAGGCTTCATCACGCACCCACACGCGTGAGCCCAAGCGCAGTTCGCGGGCAGAGGAGGCGTTATTGACGTTGTCGTTCCGTTCGTATTGCAGCGAGGCATCGGCTTGCCACGCCTGCCGTTTTTGCATGGTTTGGCGGTATTGCGCCACCAGTTGTTTTGCTTCGGGCAGCAGGTCGGACTGTTCCAATTGTTCGGCCTGTTGGTCGGCCTGGCGGTATTGGTGGTTTTCAAACAACATCGCCATGTAGTCGAACCGGACATAAGACAGTTCCGGCCGCCGCTGCACAATGGCGGCATAATGCTTGATTGCCTGCTCAAGCTTGCCCTGCCCGCGCAATAAGGCACCTTTACCGTAATCGTACAACACGGTATCGTGGTTTGGTATGGTGAGGTACAAATCCAGCAGGTCGGCCAGCAAATCCCATTGCTGATTGAGGATGGCCTGATTGATTAGGTGTTCGGTCAGGGCAGGATTGGCGCGCAGGTCGGTTTCGGTCAGGTGCTTGGAGGGTTGGGGGTCTCTTGGGGGTGTTTTCGGGGCGATGCTGTCGCTAGTTTGAATGGGCTGGGGTGGTTGCGGCCATGGCGGATTGTCATCGTGCGGCACGAGGGTTGTCGGTGCGGCCATCGTGCAGAATGGCAGCAGGCAGAGCATCAGAATGGCCGGATGGCGGAAGAGGGATATCATAACGGCTGAAACAAAATATAGATGGCAGATGTTAGATGAATGACGGCTACAGGCTACCTGAAACTCTATCGGGCTGTTTTCAGGTAGCCTGTAGCCATGCATTACTTAACTGCTTTGTCGCGTTTCTTTCCTATGCGGAACAGCTGTACAAAATATTCGGCAGATTATTGCTTGGTTCCGCTGAATCCGACATGCCACTGACCATTGGGGCCGCTGCGGCTTCCTTCTACTAGGCCGGCCACTTCTTCAGCATTGGGCCCGAAGATGGAAAGGTAGTATTGATAGGCGTTCATGCGGTCGGAAACGGCGTTGCCGCTAATGCCTTTAGTGCGTTCGGCAGCCGACAGCATTGGATTATAGGGTAATGCGCCGCTGATACGGCCTTGGCGCAATTCGATGTCGCCGGTGGAAGCCATGCCGGTAATACGGCCGCTACCGGTTTTGTCGGTGAAATTGATGCTGTAGTTAAACGCACCTTTTTCCACGCCCGATCCAAAATTGGCAAACGATTCGCCGCTATAGTTAAACGTATTGCCGCTGAGACGGGTGATGGTAGCATCGTTCACGGGCAGGCCGCTCACTAACTGTACGCGCATAGTATCCGGTCGGTTGAGTCGGTTGTTCGGATCGTTAGCGCCATCATAGCGGTAGGCACTGGGCAAAGTGGCCAACACCATGGAGTAGGGGCGTTGGTAGATATACATTTTTCCTTGCTCTTCCACTTTCACATCGCGACTGTCAGGATAGGCGACTTTCAAAGACGTCCATTCAGCTTTGTAGGGCAGTTCGAGCAGACCGTCCGGCAGTGCGGTGATATTGATACGGTCGTTCAGGCCGTAGCTGCGGCCGTTAAGGGTGAGAGTGAGGTCTTTCTCACCGCGTGTGTTGTTACCGGCCTGTGGTCCCATCAGGGTTTGGGCGGCAATCACACTCTTGCTGCTGACCACTCCGGCATAATTGCGGCGATAATCCAGGCTGGAACGGTTTTTAACAGCAGAAGATTCGGCATCCGGCGACGCGGCGGTTTGAGGCGTGTTGTTTTGCACGGAAGGGGGGCCGCCGCCACTGCTGCCGCAGGCAGCCAAGCTGAGAGCGATAATGGTGGTGCTGAGCAAATGTTTCATTGTTGGTAACTCCTACTTTATTTTTAAGTTTTAAAATTTGTTAAATTTTGAAGTTTTGCAGTCTAGCAGGCAGGAGATAGGGGGTTCATTCAGCCGTTAGTAGTAGCCCGATCGGCTAACTTTGGCCGAATAATCGTGGAATTCCTGTAACCGACTCCGGCAGCGAAGTGGTTTTCTGTAAAAACCGGTCATTTGCTTTACAATCCTATTACAGGTAAAGTGATTCGGTCTGCAAAGAATTGGCGGCGGCAATCCTGCCCGGCTGCCAGCAACTAAAAGGAGTGGCAAAATGTATCAACGGATTTTCGTTCCGATAGACGACAGCAAAACCTCTCTCTACGCCCTGGAACAGACCTGCCGGCTGGCCAAGGCAACCGATGCCGTGTTGGTGGCCGTGCATGTGGTGGATTTAAGCGACCTCAAGCGCGAAGCCAGCCGCCTGCCCAATTCCGAAGAGCTGTATGCGGCCGAAATGCAGGTGGCCGACCATGCTGAAACCATCATGCAACAAGCCGGCGTGAAATACGAAGTGGACACCCTGGAAAACGACGGCATGCGTATTTCCGACGTACTGATTAAAGAGGCCGTGCGCCAAGAGTGCGACCTCATCGCCATGGGCACCCACGGCTTCTCCGGCCTGCTGCATCTATTGATGGGCTCCGTGGCCGAAGGCGTGCTGCGCCAGTCTCCCCTGCCCGTGCTGCTGTTCCGCCGCCCCGACGACGAAACCTAGCCGCACCAACTTTCAGGTAGCCTCCCGACTATGCGGCGAGGCTACCTGAAAACTTCATCTAATAACTTACAACCCAAATGGAAAACGCTCTATGGCAATCCCCGCTTACAACGAAGAGATGAAAAAATTCATCCACGGCCTGCTCAACCACCTGGTGCAGATCAAAGGCTCCGACCTGTTCATCACCGCCGGCTTTCCCCCGGCCATGAAGCTCGACGGCAAGCTCACCCCGATTACCGACAAACCGCTCACCGCCGACCACACCGCCCTCATCGCCCGCGCCCTGATGGACGACAAACAGGCCGAAGAATTCGATAACACCAAAGAATGCAACTTCGCCATCAGCCTGGCCGGCGTGTCCCGCTTCCGCATCAACGCCATGGTGCAACGCGGTGCCGCCGCCCTCGTTTGCCGCGTAATCACCAGCCAGATTCCCAAGTTCGATAACATGAACCTGCCGCCGATTTTGAAACAAGTGGTGATGGAAAAGCGCGGCCTCGTGATTTTCGTGGGCGGCACCGGCTCCGGCAAATCCACCTCCCTGGCCGCCATGATCGACTACCGCAACGAAAACAGCCACGGCCACATCATCACCATCGAAGACCCGATCGAATTCGTGCACCCGCACAAAAACTGCATCATCACCCAGCGCGAAGTAGGCGTGGACACCGAAAACTGGTTTGCCGCCCTTAAAAACACCCTGCGCCAGGCCCCCGACGCGATCCTCATTGGCGAAATCCGCGACCGTGAAACCATGGACTACGCCCTGGCCTTCGCCGAAACCGGCCACCTCTGCATGGCCACCCTGCACGCCAACAACTCCAACCAAGCGCTCGACCGCATCATCAACTTCTTCCCCGAAGAGCGCCGCACCCAGCTGTTGAACGACCTGTCGCTCAACCTCAAAGGCTTTATTTCCCAGCGCCTCGTGCCCAAACCCGACGGCAAAGGCCGCGTGGCCGCCGTGGAAGTACTGCTCAACTCCCCGCTGATTTCCGAGCTGATTTTGAACGGCGACATCCACGGCGTGAAAGAAATCATGGCCCGCTCCCGCGATTTGGGCATGCAAACCTTCGACCAGTCCCTGTTCGACCTCTACGAAGCCGGCCACATCGCCTACGAAGACGCCCTGAAAAACGCCGACTCGGTAAACGATTTGCGCCTCAATATCCAGCTCAACAGCAAACGCGGCCGAGACAACGAAAAATCCGGCATCGACAGCCTCTCCATCGTCGGCATGGACGAAGCCGGCGAAGCCTAAGGCGGAAAAGGCTACCTGAATATTCAGGTAGCCTCATTTACAGCCAGCTCAAGAAAGGCAGGTAGCGGATACCTGCCTTATCTTAAAGTTGCCGATCAATAAAGAGGAACATTAATGACTGCCTCCTCAAGCAACCCATCCCCCTACCCTATTGATTATCATGGGGGCGGTTTCCGAATCTATTCTTGACATACTTTCAAACCAAATATAGTGAATTAAATTTAAACCAGTACAGCGTTGGCTCGCCTTGCCGTAACGTGTGTACTGTCTTGCAGCTCGCCGCCTTGTCCTGATTTTTGTTAATCCACTATAAATACAATTCTTCTCAAGATATTGATTTCTATCTCGAGGTTTCCGGCAAAACATATTGTGGAAGCGCTTCTATATCCACTCTATTCCTGGCATTATGGAGCGCCAAGGTAAGTTCGAACATCCCGCTTATGGCCGATATTTCTGGGCGAGCAACTTTATTTTGCTGCAAGAGCCAACCGTAGCTTGCTTAGTGGAGGCCATCGAACACATGATTTCAGACGGCAGACATGAGCTGGCTTTTTTAGAAGTGCGGCCGGATGTTTCCGAAGAACCTAAGGCCACCTGAAAGCCCAAGTTTCAGTATTGTGAAAATGTTCCCCAACCCGCATAGAAAAGGCTACCTGAAATTTTTCAGGTAGCCTTTTCTATTCAGCGTTTAAGCTGCCAAACGCTTATTTCTTCTTGCGCTGAGGCGGCAAGTCGGTGCAAGTGCCGTTGGCCACTTCCGCTGCCATGCCGATGCTTTCGCCCAAGGTGGGGTGCGGGTGGATGGTTTTGCCGATGTCGGTTGCATCGCAGCCCATTTCGATGGCCAGGCAGATTTCGCCAATCATGTCGCCGGCGTGGGTGCCGACGATGCTGCCGCCGATAATCAAGCCGCTTTCGGCATCGAAAATCAGCTTGGTGAAGCCTTCGTCGCGGCCGTTGGCGATGGCGCGGCCGGATGCGACCCACGGGAATACGGCTTTGGTGATTTTGATGCCGTCGCGTTTGGCGATTTCTTCGGTAACGCCCACCCAAGCCACTTCGGGGTCGGTATAGGCCACGCCCGGAATCACGCGCGCGTCGAAATAAGCTTTGTGGCCGGCGCAGTTTTCGGCTGCCACGTGGCCTTCGTGCACGGCCTTGTGCGCCAGCATGGGTTGGCCGATGACGTCGCCGATGGCGTAGATGTGCGGCACGTTGGTGCGCATTTGTTTGTCCACTTCGATGAAGCCGCGTTCGGTAACGGCCACGCCGGCTTTTTCAGCCGAGCAGAGTTTGCCGTTTGGCGCGCGGCCGGCAGCCACCAGCACCAAGTCGTAGCGTTGCGGCTCTTTCGGCGCTTTTTCGCCTTCAAAGGTTACATAGATGCCGTCGGGCTTGGCTTCCACGGCCACGGTTTTGGTGTTGGTCATGATGTTGTCGAAGCGGTGGGCGTTCATTTTTTCCCACACTTTCACCAAGTCGCGGTCGGCGCCCTGCATCAGGCCGTCCATCATTTCGACTACATCCAGGCGTGCGCCCAGTGTGCTGTACACGGTGCCCATTTCCAGGCCGATGATGCCGCCGCCGATAACCAACATTTTTTCCGGCAGCTTGCCGCCGTTTTGACGCAGCTCCAACGCGCCGGTGCTGTCCACAATGCGTGGGTCTTCAGGAATGAAGGGCAGTTTCACTACGCGGCTGCCCACGGCGATGATACAGTTTTTGAAGGCAACGGTTTTTTTCGCGCCGGTTTCGGTGGCTTGCTCGTATTGGGTGGATTCGGTGAGCGACACTTCGATATGGTTCGCACCCACGAATTGGCCGTTACCTTGAATAACGTCCACTTTGCGGGCTTTGGCCATACCCGCCAAGCCGCCGGTGAGTTTGGCGATGACTTTTTCTTTATAACCGCGCAACTCGTCTACATTGATTTCGGGTTCGCCGAATTTGATGCCGTTTTTCACCAAGTGTTTCACTTCATCAATCACGGCAGCATTGTGCAGCAGCGCTTTAGACGGGATGCAGCCCACGTTCAGGCACACGCCGCCCAAGGTGCTGTATTGCTCGATGATGGCGGTTTTCAAGCCTTCGTCGGCTGCGGCAAATGCGGCGGAATAACCGCCGGGGCCGCCGCCCAATACCACCACGTCGTATTCGGCATCGGCAGAACCGGCAAACTGTGCCGCCTGCGGTGCGGGCGCAGCGGCTTTAGGGGCTTCCGGCGCCGGAGCGGCGGCAGCTTTCGGTGCTTCGGTGGCGGCAGCCGCACCGGCGGCTTCGATCACGGCAATCACGCCGCCTTCGGAAATTTTGTCGCCCACTTTCACTTTCACTTCTTTCACCACGCCTGCGGCTTCGGCCGGCACATCCATAGTGGCTTTGTCGGTTTCCAGCGTAATCAGGGTGTCGTCGATAGCGATGGTATCGCCTGCTTTGATTTCCACGGCGATGATGTCTACATTTTCGTGCCCGCCGATGTCGGGTACTTTCAATTCGATTAAGCTCATTGTGTTGTGCCTTTCTTGAGTATTAGACTAATTAACAAAGGGCTACCTGAAAAATGGAATGCCGCCATGCGGCCAAGTTTTTGGCATTCAGCCCGATTAATTGCTCGACGGGGCGAATTATAACGCACTTCTTTGCCTTCCCCGCAGCTTTATCAACACGGGTTTTGCTGCTGCAGGCGCAACGATGTCGGGATAGGTATATAATAGGCTTCTGATTATCCAGTTTTCAGGTAGCCTCAAATGACTCAGCCACTCTCCCCCGAACAGCCCGCCAGCCGCCTCGAAGCCTTCCGCCAAAACAGCATCTACCTTCTGCCCAATTCGTTCACGCTGACGGCCTTGTTTTGCGCATTTTTCGCCATCACCCAATCCATGCACGGCCACTACGAGACGGCAGCGGTGGCGGTGTTTGTGTCGATGCTGCTCGACGGCATGGACGGCCGCGTGGCACGCTGGACCAACAGCCAGAGCGCGTTTGGCGAACAGCTCGACAGCCTGGCCGACATGGTGAGCTTCGGCGTGGCGCCCGCGCTGATTGCCTACAAGTGGCAGCTTTTCGAGTTCGGACGCATCGGCTATTCGGTGGCTTTTATCTATTGCGCCTGCGCAGCTTTGCGCCTGGCCTTGTTCAACACTTTAATCGGCAAGGTGGACAAACGCTGGTTTATCGGCATCCCGAGCCCGACAGCAGCCGCTTTGGTAATCGGGCTGGTGTGGATGGATCACAACCTGGGCGGCCTGCCGCTGGCGCGTTGGTGGTGCTTGATCATCACACTGTTTGCCGGGCTTTCGATGGTAGCGCAGGTGCGGTTTTGGAGCTTTAAGGAAATCAACGTGCGGCGCAAGGTACCGTTTTTCGGACTGCTCTTGGCCGTGATCGGCTTTTTGGTGATTACTTGGGAGCCTTCATTGGTGCTGTTCCTGCTGTTTCTGGCCTACAGCTTGTCGGGCTATGTGATGTGGTTTTGGCAGCGCGACCGCAAGCAGAAAGAACAACAGGAAGCAGAAAAAGAAACAGAGGCTACCTGAAAAGTGGTAACAACCTGAATTGATAGGTAGGCAAGTGCCAAGCCAAATTGGGCTGAACGGCTAAAGGCTACCTGAAAATTCAAAGATGAAACGCCGCTGCCGATTTGCTTTCCGGCAGCGGCTTTATAGTGGAGGCAAAGCAATGTGGAGCATGGAAGTATTGCTGCCGCTGGCATCGGTGGGCGCGATAGCAGGATTTTTGGCCGGGCTGCTGGGCATCGGCGGCGGGATGATTATCGTGCCGATTGTGCTGTGGGTGCTGGGCAGGCAGGGCATCACAGGCGAGCACGGCCAGCATTTGGCGGTAGGTACCTCAATGGCGGTGATTGTGTTCACCACCTTTTCCAGCGCGCTGGCGCAGCAGAAGCAAGGCGCGGTGCGCTGGGAATTCGTGCGGCGTATGGCGCCGGGCTTGGTGGCGGGCAGCCTGTTGGGCTCGCTGGTGGCACACCGGATTCCCACCTTCGGCCTGCAGATATTGTTTATTGTGTTTTGCTATTCGGTGGCGGCAAAAAACCTGTTCCAGCTCAACCCGAAACCGGCAACCACGCTGCCCAGCGGTCGGATGCAGGCGGGGATTGGCGGGCTGTTCGGGCTGCTGTCCAGCTGGGTGGGTATTGGCGGCGGATCGTTGTCGGTGCCGTTTATGATGTATTGCCGCGTGCCGGTACATCAGGCGGTGGCTACTTCCAGCGTGTTGGCCTGGCCGATTGCGGCAGCGGGAGCGCTGGGCTATCTGCTGTCTGGTTGGAATGTGCCGGGGCTGCCCGCGGGCACGGTGGGCTTTTGGTATGTGCCGTGCATCGTGGTGCTGGGGGTGTGCACGGTGCTGTTCGCGCCCTTGGGCGTAAAAGCGGCGCACCGCCTGCCGCCGGCCGGTTTGAAGCGGGCATTTGGGGTGTTGATGGTGGTAATTGGCAGCCAGATGCTGTGGAAATTGCTGCATGGAGCATAGAGCCAGACGCCATCCTTCAGTATAAGTTTTCAGGTAGCCTGCAAACCGAGTATGCCAAGCCAAAACCGATAAATGCAAAAATCCGTATCCGAACAAGCAATCGCGCGGAAAACTTGCTAAAATGCCGTCCGCCAGCCGCACGCCCCTTTGGGCGGGATAAAAATCCGTAGCGGCCAATATATTGATAGTGAATTAGATTGGAGAACCAAATGGCTGTTGAACGCACCCTTTCCATCATCAAGCCCGATGCCGTGGCCAAAAACGTTATCGGCAAAATCTACAGCCGTTTTGAAAGCAACGGCTTGAAAATCGTGGCTGCCAAAATGAAGCACCTCTCCCGCGAGGAAGCCGAGGGCTTCTACGCCGTACACAAAGAGCGCCCGTTTTTTGCCGAGCTGGTGAAATTCATGACCAGCGGCCCGGTGATGGTGCAGGTGTTGGAAGGCGAAAACGCAGTGGCTAAAAACCGCGAGCTGATGGGCGCCACCAACCCGAAAGAAGCCGCTCCCGGCACCATCCGCGCCGATTTCGCCTCCTCTATCGATGCGAATGCCGTGCACGGTTCCGACAGCTTGGCCAATGCCGCCATCGAAGTGGCCTATTTCTTTGGCGAGCAGGAAATCTGCCCGCGTTAAACCGGCCAAGCTGCAGGCTACCTGAAAGTTTCAAACGTGTTGAAACGCAGTTTTCAGGTAGCCTTTAAGCCTTTATATACAAATCATAAAACCTAAGAACACAACCAGCCGATTTGCGGCGCTCATATGAAAACCAACCTGCTCAACTACGACCTCGCCGGCCTCACCGCCCATTTCGCCCAAATGGGGGAAAAACCCTTCCGCGCCCGCCAAGTGATGCGCTGGATGCACCAAGGCGCAGCCGGCGATTTCGACGAAATGACCGACCTGGCCAAATCGCTGCGCGCCAAGCTCAACGACAGCGCGCAAGTGGGCGTGCCCGCGCTGATGGCGGCGCAGGAAAGCCGCGACGGCACGCGTAAATGGCTGTTGGATGTGGGCACCGGCAACGGCGTGGAAACCGTGTTCATCCCCGAAACCGACCGCGGCACGCTATGTATTTCCTCGCAGGTGGGCTGCGCGCTGGAGTGCACTTTCTGCTCCACCGGCCGCCAAGGCTTCAACCGCAACCTCTCCACCGCCGAAATCATTGGCCAATTATGGTGGGCAAACAAAGCTCTGGGCGCCACCCCCAAAGACGAACGCGTAATTTCCAATGTGGTGATGATGGGCATGGGTGAGCCGCTGGCCAACTACGATAATGTGGTGACTGCGCTCTCCATTATGCTGGATGACCACGGCTACGCCCTCAGCCGCCGCCGCGTTACCGTATCCACCTCCGGCATGGTGCCGCAGATGGACAGGCTCAAAGAAGATATGCCGGTGGCGCTGGCCGTATCGCTGCATGCCCCCAACGACGCCATACGCAACGAAATCGTGCCGCTGAATAAAAAATACCCGCTCAAAGAGCTGATGGCTGCCTGCCGGCGCTATCTGGTTAAAGCCCCGCGCGACTTCGTTACCTTCGAATATGTTATGCTCGACGGCGTAAACGACAAACCCGAACACGCCCGCGAGCTGCTGGAATTGGTTAAAGACGTTCCCTGCAAATTCAACCTGATTCCGTTTAACCCCTTCCCTAATTCCGGCTACAACCGTTCCAGCGATGAGAATATCCGTGTATTCCGCGATATCTTATATCAGGCAGGCTTGGTGGTTACCGTGCGCAAAACGCGCGGTGACGACATCGATGCAGCCTGCGGCCAGCTGGCCGGACAGGTACAAGACAAAACCCGCCGCCAACAAAAATGGCTGCAATTACAAGTTGTGAAAGGTTGATTATCATGAAAAAAAGTTTAATTGCCTCCCTGACGACGCTCGCCTTGCTCGCCGGCTGCGGTGGCATCACTATCCACACCGGTAACAAAGAAGTGCGCAACCGGCCGGAAGAAATTGCCGCCATCAAAACCCAGCTGGCCATCGAATACATGAATTCGCATGACTACCGTGCCGCCGTGTCTGCAATTGAAGAAGCCCTGCAAGCCCAGCCGCGCAACGAAAATGCCTGGTTGGTGCGCGCCGAGATTTATCAATATTTGAAAGTGCCGGAAAAAGCAGAAGAAAGCTTCCAGCGTGCCCTGGCTATCAAACCCGACAGCGCAGAAATCAACAACAACTACGGTTGGTTCTTATGCAATTCCGGCGGCCGTGCAAACCAAGCACTGACTTATTTCGACCGCGCCTTGGCCGACCCCACCTACCCCAGCCCGCAGGTAGCCTACATGAACAAAGGTATCTGTAGCGCCCGCTTGGGTCAATATAACCTGGCTATGGCCTATCTGGAACGCTCCCAGGCTGCCGATCCTAGCTTCGCTCCCGCACAGAAAGAAATGGCACGCGTGCGCATGATGGAGGGCAACCTAGGCGAGGCCGACCGCCAGTTCCGTCAATATCAAAGCAAGGTAGACCGCCTCAGTGCCGACGACCTACTATTGGGCTGGAAAATTGCCCGCACCCGCGGCCAAACCCAAGCCGCCTACGAATACGAAGCGCAGCTGCGCACCAACTATCCGTATTCGCCTGAACTTCAAGAAATTACCACAGGAAGACCCCAATGACCGAGATCTCAACCCCCCAACTGGCCGCCGCTGAAGAACTGGGCAAACTGTTGCGCCACAACCGCGAACAGCAACAACTGTCGCTTGGTGATGTGTCGGAACACCTCAAACTGCCCGCCCGCCAGGTGGAGGCGTTGGAAAACGCCGATTTCAGTAAATTGCCCGAGCCCGTGTTTGTGCGCGGCTTTCTGCGCAGCTACGGACGCTACCTGAATTTGGACGAAGCCGTATTAAACAACTATCTGGAGCAGATCGTTGCCCCCAGCCAATTCCAAAGCCCCTCGGCCAAAGAAGATGGCAATGTGAAGATGACTTACCACAACGCTCCGATTAAAAAGCCCTTCCCGCGCTGGATTTTCGGCGTGGCCGCCGCTGCCGCGATTGTGGGCGTGGTGGTGTTGTGGCAGATGAAGTCCAACACCGAACATCAAAAACAGAATGCCCAAACCAGCATTCCGGAAAACCAAATCTTGCCGCCCAACTTAGACAGCAGCAATGTACAGGTGTTGCCGCTGCAAGACGCCTCCGCGCCTGCCGCCTCCCTGCCGGCAGTTTCAGGTAGCCAGCCGCAGCCGGTGGAAAATCCGGTGTCTGCACCGGCCGCTGCTGCAGGCATCCAATCGGCTCAGGGCGAATTGGTGCTCAAACTGCGCTTCCGCTCCTTCCTCACCGTAACCGATAAAGACGGCCAAATGCTGGTAAGCAAAATCGTGCCTGCGGGCAGCGAACACCGCTTCTCCGGCAACGGCCCCTACCGCGTACGCATCGGCTTTGCCAAAAACAGCCTGGCCAGCTACAGCGGCCGCGACATCAATGTGGCCGAGCACATGGTCGACCAAAAAACCGCCGCCTTCACTGCCGGCGGCTCAGACGATGCCGCCAAACAATAATATCCGTTTATGAACACAACCCTTCCTTCCCGCCGGCACACGCATCAGGTAGAAATCGAACACATCACCGTCGGCTCCGGCTCGCCGGTAGTGGTGCAATCGATGACCAACACCGACACTGCTGATGCCGAAGCCACCGCTTTGCAGGTGAAAGAGCTCAGCGAAGCCGGCTCGGAAATGGTGCGGATTACTGTCAACAACCCGCAGGCTGCTGCCAAAGTGGCCGAAATCCGCAGCCGACTGGACGACATGGGCTGCCCCACCCCGCTCATCGGCGATTTCCACTTCAACGGCGAACGCCTCCTGGCCGAGTTTCCCGAATGCGGCAAGGCCTTGGCCAAATACCGCATCAATCCCGGCAACGTGGGCAAAGGCACGAAAGGCGATGAAAAATTCGCCTTTCTCATCCGCACCGCAGCCGAAAACGGCAAAGCCGTGCGCATCGGCGTGAACTGGGGCAGCCTCGACCAAAGCCTGGCCAAACGCCTGATGGATGCCAACCGCAACCACCCCGAGCCGCTGCCGCCCGAAGCCGTGATGAAGGAAGCATTGGTGCTCTCTGCACTGGAATCCGCACAAAAAGCCGTGGATTTGGGGCTACCTGAAAACAAAATCATCCTGTCGTGCAAAGTCAGCGCCGTGCAGGATTTGATTCAGGTATACCGTGATTTGGGCAGCTGCTGCGCCTATCCGCTGCACCTGGGACTTACCGAAGCCGGCATGGGCAGCAAAGGCATTGTGGCTTCCACTGCCGCGCTGTCTGTGTTGCTGCAAGAAGGCATCGGCGACACCATCCGTATTTCGCTCACTCCCGAGCCAGGCAGTTCGCGCACACAGGAAGTGATTGTGGCGCAGGAAATTCTGCAAACTATGGGGCTGCGCTCCTTCACCCCGATGGTTACCGCCTGCCCTGGCTGCGGCCGCACCACCAGCACCGTATTCCAAGAGCTGGCACGCGATATCCAGCTGCACCTGCGGATGCAGATGCCCGTGTGGAAACACAAATATCCAGGCGTGGAAAGCCTGAACGTGGCCGTGATGGGCTGCGTGGTCAACGGCCCCGGCGAAAGCAAACTGGCCGATATCGGCATCAGCCTGCCCGGCACCGGCGAAACCCCGGTTGCCCCCGTGTATGTGGACGGCGAGCGCACAGTAACGCTCAAAGGCGACAATATGGCTGCCGAGTTTTTGCAGATTGTGGAAAACTACGTGGCCGAAAACTATGGCGAAGGCGGCAAAAAACGCCTCAGCCAAGCCGCCAAAATCATTCCCATCCGACAAGCTTAGCCGGATTGGCATACAAAAATAAAACCTTTGCTTCACTGGCAAAGGTTTTTTGTTTTCAGGTAGCCTCGTTACGGCTACAAACATTGCAGGCTACCTGAAACACCGTAGAAGTAGTGCGACAAGGCAAACCAACATAGCAGCATTCTTAATTTCAATTCACTAAAAATATGCTGCGGCTATCGCTTTAATATCCGCAGATTGGCTATAATGCCCACCAACCGCAGCTATAGCGGGCACACAAAGGGAAACATCATGGCCGCCGACCTCCGTCAGCTTTTGTTCAAACTCTATCTAATCAACAATTTCAAACTCGAACACAAGGTTTACATCTACACCTATCGCGGCGTAACCGATGTGGCCACCAACCCCTTCCAATACGTGAGCGGCGATGTGGCCGAAAACGTGAAGAAAAGCCTGATCCTGCAAAACCTGGCCAGCGGCGAAATGTTGCAAGCCTTCATCGTGCCCACGCCCGATAGCAAAGGCAAAACCCACAGCGCCTACGAAATTGAAAACACCGTGCTCTATGGCAACAAAGCCGGCGTCCTCATCGAAATCGGGCTCGACAAAGACAAAATCGAGAAAACCGACAAATACCGCCAGTTCAGCCACTTGGCCGTGAGTATGTTGCGGCAGTTTAGCGACTAAGCCACCACCCAATCCCATACAGGCTACCTGAAAAACACCAGCCCACCTGATCTGCTTTGCGGGGCGAGCAGTAGAACTGCTATAATGCGCGGTTTCCAAAATTATTTTCCGCACCCGCTGCGGCCACAAACTAACATGAAAAACATCCGCAACATCGCCATCATCGCCCACGTCGATCACGGTAAAACCACACTCGTAGACCAACTCCTGCGCCAATCCGGCACCTTCCGCGCCAACCAGCACGTGGACGAGCGCGTGATGGACAGCAACGACATCGAAAAAGAACGCGGCATCACCATCCTGGCTAAAAATACCGCCATCGAATACGAAGGCTACCACATCAATATCGTCGATACCCCCGGCCACGCCGACTTCGGCGGCGAAGTCGAACGCGTGCTCGGCATGGTGGATTGCGTGCTGCTGTTGGTGGATGCGCAAGAAGGCCCGATGCCGCAAACCCGCTTCGTGACCAAAAAAGCCCTCGCGCTAGGCTTGAAACCCATCGTGGTGATCAACAAAATCGACAAGCCCACCGCCCGTGCCAGCTGGGTGATCGATCAAACCTTTGATTTGTTCGACAACCTCAGCGCCAGCGAAGAGCAGCTCGATTTCCCCATCGTCTATGCTTCCGGCCTTTCCGGCTTCGCCAAGCTGAACGAAGAAGACGAGAACAGCGACATGCGCCCGCTGTTCGACACCATCCTCAAATACACCCCCGCGCCTTCAGGTAGCGCCGATGCACCGCTGCAGCTGCAAATCTCTCAGCTCGACTACGACAACTACACCGGCCGCCTCGGCATCGGCCGCATCCTCAACGGCAAAATCCGCCCCGGTCAAACCGTGGCCGTGATGAACCACGACAAACAAATCGCCCAAGGGCGCATCAACCAGCTGCTCGGTTTCAGCGGGCTGGAACGCGTGCCGCTGCAGGAAGCTGAAGCCGGCGACATCGTGTTGATTTCCGGCATTGAGGAAATCGGTATCGGCGTCACCATTTGCGACAAAGACAACCCCGTCGGCGTACCGATGCTAAGCGTGGACGAGCCCACCCTCACCATGGACTTCATGGTAAACACCAGCCCGCTGGCCGGCACTGAAGGCAAATTCGTTACCAGCCGCCAAATCCGCGACCGCCTGCAACGCGAACTGCTCACCAACGTTGCCCTGCGCGTGGAAGACACCGCCGATGCCGATGTGTTCCGCGTGTCCGGCCGCGGCGAGCTGCACCTCACTATTTTGCTGGAAAACATGCGCCGCGAAGGCTACGAGCTGGCCGTGGGCAAACCGCGCGTGGTGTACCGCGAAATCAACGGCCAAAAATGCGAGCCGTATGAAAACCTCACCGTGGACGTACCCGATGAAAACCAAGGCGCCGTCATGGAAGAACTCGGCCGCCGCCGTGGCGAGCTCACCAATATGGAAAGCGACGGCCACGGCCGCACCCGCCTCGAATACCACATTCCCGCGCGCGGCCTCATCGGCTTCCAAGGCGAATTCATGACCCTCACCCGCGGCGTCGGCCTGATGAGCCACGTGTTCGACGACTACGGCCCCGTGAAGCCCGATATGCCCGGCCGCCGCAACGGCGTGCTGGTGTCGCAAGAGCAGGGCGAAGCCGTGGCGTATGCGCTGTGGAACTTGGAAGACCGCGGCCGCATGTTTGTGTCGCCGAACGATAAAATCTATGAAGGCATGATCATCGGCATCCACAGCCGCGACAACGACTTGGTGGTAAACCCGCTCAAAGGCAAAAAGCTCACCAACGTGCGCGCCAGCGGCACCGACGAAGCCGTGCGCCTCACCACGCCGATTAAGCTCACGCTGGAAAGTGCAGTGGAATTTATCGACGACGACGAACTGGTGGAAATCACCCCCAAATCCATCCGCCTGCGCAAACGCTACCTGAGCGAACTGGAACGCCGCCGCCACTTTAAAAAATTGGACTAAGGCTACCTGAAAGCCTCAGGCCATATCAACAAAGGCTACCTGAAACCCGCCCGCCGGTTTTCAGGTAGCCTTATATATTCGCTCCCGTGTGGAGCTTTAATTTTAACGGTATCTTTGGCACTCCAGCCAGCATCGCTAAGTAAGGCTGAATAAAGCTCCATTCATAGCTAACTGAAAGGGGCTTTTATTATGACCGCCATCGTTATTTCTCGCGATTATCCTTGTGTTGTTTTATCTAATCGTTACTGCCCACTGTTCAAAGAAACGGTGAGCTGTCTATCTATCGCCTTATCTGAAGAAAATTCAACCGTAATTGATGTTGCGGCTTTCCCTTCAGATGGTCTTTTTCATATCCGCCGAAGAGTACGGCAGAATCGGCTATAATGCCGCCGTTTCCAATTCTTGATTTCAGGGAAGGCATCATGAGCGATTTTCGGCAGGATTTTCTGCGCTTTGCGCTGGAGCAGGATGTGTTGCGCTTTGGCGAGTTTGTTACCAAGGCCGGGCGGCTGTCGCCCTATTTTTTCAACGCCGGGCTGTTTAACGACGGCGCCTCTACCCTGGCGCTGGCGCGGTTTTATGCGCGTTCGATTCTCGAGAGCGGGGTAGAGTTTGATATGCTGTTCGGCCCGGCTTATAAGGGCATCGTGCTGGCTTCGGCCACGGCGATGATGCTGGCCGAACAAGGGCGTAATGTGCCTTTTGCCTACAACCGCAAGGAAGCCAAAGACCACGGCGAAGGCGGTACGTTGGTGGGCGCGCCGCTGGCCGGGCGGGTGTTGATTATTGACGATGTGATTTCCGCCGGCACTTCGGTGCGCGAATCGGTGCGCCTGATTGAGCAGGCGGGCGCCACGCCGGCCGGGGTGGCAATTGCGCTCGACCGCATGGAAAAAGGCACGGGCAGCCAATCGGCAGTGCAAGAGGTACGCCAGCAATACGGGCTGCCGGTGGTGCCGATTGCCAGCCTGGCCGATTTGCTCGCACTCTTGCAAGACGATGCGCAGTTTAGGCAACACCTCGAGCCGGTGCAGGCCTACCGCGACCGCTACGGGGTGGCGGATTAGGATTTTCTGACAGTCCCTTAGTAAAGAATAAAGGCTACCTGAAACTGGGAATACGGGTTTCAGGTAGCCTTTTTTGCAGCCATCGAAACAAGTTTGAGGCTACCTGAAAACGATGTCTTGGCAAAGTCACGGCTGAGCTTCTGCGAAGCCAAAATTTTCAGGTAGCCTTCAACGTCCCATCCGCCCGCCACCTCATTCTTCGGTACAATACCGCATCTTCATTTTCCAGCCGCTCCCACCATGAACACTTCCCCCCTTATCGCCCTGTGTGCCGGCGAAGCTTCGGGCGACCTGCTCGGCGCACACCTGATTGAGGCCATCCGCGCGCGCTGCCCGCAGGCGCGGTTTACCGGCATCGGCGGTCCGCGGATGCAGGCGGCCGGGCTGGAGAGCCTGTTCGACCAAGAAACGCTGGCGGTGCGCGGCTATGTGGAAGTGCTGAAAAACCTGCCGGCGATTTGGCGTATCCGCAAAGGGTTGATTGCCGAAATGAAACGGCAGCAGCCAGATGTGTTCGTGGGCATCGACGCGCCGGATTTCAACCTGGGCGTGGCCGCTGCGCTCAAGGCGGCGGGCATCCCCACGCTGCATTATGTGAGCCCTTCGGTGTGGGCATGGCGGCGCGAGCGGGTGCACAAAATCGTACAGCAGGCAGATGAAGTGTTGTGCCTGTTCCCAATGGAGCCGGAGCTATATCGGCAGGCCGGCGGGCGGGCGCGTTTTGTGGGACACCCGTTGGCGCAAACCCTGCCCCTGGAAGCCGACCGCGCCGCCGCACGCCGTGAGTTTGGGCTACCTGAAACACAGCCCGTATTCGCCCTGCTGCCCGGCAGCCGCGTGAGCGAAATCGACTATATGGCGCCGCTGTTTCTGCAAGCCGCGCAGCTGGTGTGGCAACAAATTCCCGAGGCACGATTCCTGCTGCCCTACGCCACAGAAGCCACCCGCACGCGCCTGCAAAGCCTACTCGCCGCCGAGCCATATTGCCGCCTGCCCTTGCAACTGCTCCCGGGCGGCACGGCACAGGCCTGCACGGCGGCGGATGCGGTGTTGGTCACCAGCGGCACCGCCACGCTGGAAGTGGCACTGTGCAAGCGGCCGATGGTGATCAGCTACAAAATTTCGCCGCTCACCTATGCGCTGGTGAAGCACAAAATCAAAGTGCCCTATGTGGGGCTGCCCAACGTGCTGCTCGGCCGCGCCGCCGTGCCGGAGCTGCTGCAGCACGATGCCGAGCCGGAAAAGCTGGCTGCCGCGCTGCTGAATTGGTATCGCTCGCCGGAGAAAACCGCCGCGCTGCAACAAGATTTCACCGAGCTGCACCGTTTATTGCGCAAAGACACCGCCGCCGAAGCCGCAGCGGCAGTGCTGGCCGCCGCAGGGGCAAACCCATGATTTGGCAGGCCGGTGTGGACGAGGCCGGGCGCGGGCCATTGGTTGGCAGCGTGTTTGCCGCCGCCGTGGTGCTGCCGGACGAATACGATTTGCCGGGGCTCACCGACTCGAAAAAACTGAGCGAACGCCGCCGCGACGAATTGGCGGTATTGATTCAACAGCAGGCGCTGGCTTGGTGCGTGGCCGCCGCCTCGGTGGAGGAGATCGACCGGCTCAACATCCTGCACGCCACCATGCTGGCCATGCGCCGCGCCGTGCACGGGCTGGAAAGGCTACCTGAAAAAGTGTGGATAGACGGCAACCGCGTGCCGCCCGATTTGGGCTGCGAGGCCGAAGCCGTAATAAAAGGCGACAGCAAAATCATCCAGATTTCCGCCGCCTCCGTGCTGGCCAAAACCGCGCGCGACGCGGAAATGTATGCCCTGGCCGAACGTTATCCGCAATACGGCTTCGAACGGCACAAAGGCTACGGCACCGCCGAGCACCTCGCCGCCCTGCAACGCCACGGCGCGCTACCCGAACACCGCCGCAGCTTTGCTCCGGTGCGGGCGATATTGGCACAGGGCCGGCTGTTTGAGTGAATCAGGTTTCGCCCGCAGAAACTCAGCTCTGTCTTCGTCAAACCATCGCTTTAGCTTCACAGAAGTCCAGCTTTGCCCTTGTCAAATCATCGCCTTAGCTTCGTAGAAGCTCGGCCTTGGCTTCGCCAAGACATCGCTTTCAGGTAGCCTGCTGGGCAGAACAGCCAAATTGCGCAAACAAAATTAATCAAACAATGCAGGCCAATAGCCTTTATCTGGCGCACAAACTTGACAAGCTCCGCCAAGGCGCGTATAGTCCACTTTCCCTGACGCGGGGTGGAGCAGCATGGTAGCTCGTCGGGCTCATAACCCGAAGGTCGTAGGTTCAAATCCTGCCCCCGCAACCAATTTCAAACCTCTCGGCAATTTGCCGGGAGGTTTTTGCATTCCGGCAATTTTATGCTGCCATACGCCTAGAAAGTAAAACGATGTAGCGCAGCCTGGCCGAGTGTTGGCAATCTGTTGGAATTTTACCAATCCTAACATTCCCAATCCCAGCTGTTTTGGCCGCTGGGTTTTATTTTTGTACAAAATTTCCTGTAGAATAGTTATTCAACGTTAATAGCCAAACAGCTGCAAAGGATGCGGATGTTTAGCTATAGTGGATTAAATTTAAATCAGGACAAGGCGGCGAGCCGCAGACAGTACACACGTTACGGCAAGGTGAGCCAACGCTGTGCTGGTTTAAATTTAATTCACTATATATGGCGTAATGTTTCAGGTAGCCCCTTTATCAAGGCTACCTGAAAATATGCCTGTTAATTGATAAATAGCTTTTTTCTTCAACCAAATAGATCATGACAACCCGCCATTTCTCCCGCCTCGCCCTGTTGCTGGCCGCCGCTTTTTCCGCCCAAGCCTGGGCCTCCGGCTACCATTTCGGCACTCAATCCGTGAGCAGCCAATCCACAGCCAACTCTTCCTCCGCCGAAGCAGCCGATCCTTCCACTTTGTTCCACAATCCCGCCGGCCTCACCAAACTCGAAGGCACGCAAGTCAGCATCAACGTCAACCTTGTTGCGCCCAGCGTGAAATACAGCGATGCCGAAGCCTACTATCCCGGCACCAACCAGCCCGTGCAAGGCAGCACTTCCGGCAACATCCGCCCGGAAAGCGTAGTGTTTGCGCCGCATTTTTATTTGTCGCACCGCTTAAACGACAACCTTGCCCTAGGCTTGGGCATGTACGTTCCCTTCGGCTCCGGCACCGAATACCAACACGATGCTGTATTGCGCTACAACCTGAACGAGTTGAGCGTGAAAACCATCGCTATCCAGCCCACCGTTGCCTATAAAATCAACGACCAGCACTCCGTTGCCCTCGGCCTGGTGGCTCAACACACCACTGCCAATTTGCGCCAATACGCCAACTTCGGCGCCTTCCCTCCGCTGCGCCGCAACGGCTTTGCCGACGGTTATGCCAGCGTGGAAGGCAGCGATTGGGGCTTCGGCTACAACCTCGCCTGGCTGTGGGACGTAAACGACTCCTTGCGTTTGGGCGCAAACTACCGCTCCAAAGTCAGCCACAATCTGCGCGGCGATGCCGAATGGAAACTGGTGGGCGCAGCCTTCCAAACTCCGATGGGCGGTACAATTTCCAACGTCATCCGCGCCAATGGCTATGCCGAATCCGAAGCCGCCAACGTGCGCATCGTTACCCCCGAATCCTTCTCCCTGCACGGCATGTACAAACTCACGCCGCGCTGGTCGCTCTATGGCGACGCCACCTGGACACGCCACTCCCGCTTCGA
Organism: Eikenella sp.; assembly: GCF_057315495.1. NCBI lineage: Bacteria > Pseudomonadati > Pseudomonadota > Betaproteobacteria > Neisseriales > Neisseriaceae > Eikenella > Eikenella sp. The sequence continues at coordinate 603 of NZ_DBHKXY010000061.1, read as the reverse complement.
CCGTGCCGAGCTGAATTTCGGCAACACCAAAACCGTGGCCAACCCGCAGAATCCTGCCGCCCCTGGCCGCAGCAATCAAACCATCCTCACCCCCCAGTGGCGCAACACTTATAAACTCTCCCTCGGTGCGTCTTACCAAATCACCGACCCCCTGCAACTGCGCTTCGGCATCGCCTATGACCAATCCCCCGTACGCGGCGCCAACACCCGCATGAGCACCCTGCCCGATGCCGACCGCCTCTGGCTCTCCCTCGGCGGTAAATACGACATCAATCAGCAGCACAGCCTCAACCTCGCCTACAGCTATGTGCACGTGAAAAACACCTCTGCCAACGTAAACGGCTGGTGCGGCGGCACAGCCTCCGGCCCCGGCTCGCAAGCCTGCGTGTCCAGCCGCACCCACGGTTCCGCCAAATTCAGAAGCCATTCCCATATCTTAGGCTTGCAGTACACCTATAAATTCTAATTCGATTCATGTTGGCAAAAAGGCTACCTGAAAGTATGACTTCAGGTAGCCTTTTCCAATTCTCCGGTTCTTAGTAAAAAAGGGCATAAGTAACAAAAAAGGTGCTATTTCAGAGAACCTTGCCAGTAAGTAACAAA